>CAIXHJ010000178.1 GCA_903919165.1 uncultured Holophagaceae bacterium | reverse complement strand
GCCCGCGCCCGCCAGCCGCCAGGCGGCGCTGAGCCCCGCCATGCCGCCGCCCACGATGAGCACGGAGACCGGTTCGAAGCGGTCGGGATCGGGGAAGGCACCGCCACGCAGCCAGTGGCCCCTGGCCAGGTCCGGACCCACCAGCTCGCCGGAGAAGGGGAACTCTGGCTTGCGGTGGCAGGCCACGGGCATCGAGGAGGCCGCTGCCGCCGCGAGGAAGTCGCGTCGCCTCAAGGCAAGGCCTCGGGCCGAACGGGTGAAAAAGGAAATGAGTTGGAAACCGCAGAGGACGCAGATGAATAACTCGCCCAGACAATCTCTTGCCTCAAAGAGCTAGAGAATGAACTGGCCACAAAGGGCACAAAGGGCACAGAAGATGAACGGCACTGAGACTTGAATCCTACGGGCATTTTGTGTTCTTTGTGGCAAACCCGTTGTTGTTCTTGCGTGAAGCCATCCAGGCCAATGAAGAGCATGGCCCATGGAGCTGATCTGCGGCATCTGCGCCATCTGCGGTTCAAATTCCTTTTCCGCCTGGGGTGGGTTCCACCCAATGGTTGGAACCTCGAAGTCACGACCACCGCCGCCACTCCCGCGCGTAGAGGTGGACCAGCACCTGGTTATCCAGACGATTCACCTGCACGGGCACGCGCTCCATGTCCTTGGGGAAGGCGAACATGGCTGTGGTGGCCGCGTCGGACAGGTGGCGCAGGCCCGGCAGCACGCGGGTCGGTACCTCGAAATCGTGCTTCGAGGCCAAGGCGAAGCCCCACACGCCGAAGGAGGGCACGGCCAGGTGGTAGGGCCGCACCTTCAGTCCCGCGGCCTCCATGGTGGCGGCGATGCACCAGAACGATTCCCGGGCCATGAGCGGCGAAGTGCTCTGAACGGTGATCATGGCCTCGTTCGTGAGATGGCGCTGGAGGAGGCGGTAGAAGCGCGAGGTGTAGAGCTTCCCCAGGGCATAGGTGTTGGGATCCGGGAAGTCCACGAAGGCCAGATCGAAGGGCGGTCCGGATGTCTCCTGGAGCCAGACCATGGCATCGGCGTTGACCACCTTCACGCGGGGATCGTCCAGGGCTGCGCCATTGAGCTGGCGCACCATGGGCTGGTGCTGGGCCATGTCAGTCATGGCCGGGTCCAGGTCCACCAGCACCACTTCCTGCACGGAGGAGTGCTTCAGCACCTCGCGCACGGCGAGGCCATCGCCGCCGCCGCAAATCAATACGCGCTTCGCTTCGGGCCGCAGGCCGAAGGCCGGGTGCACCAGGGCCTCGTGGTAGCGGTACTCGTCCGCCGAAGAGAACTGCAGGTTGCCGTTGAGGAAGAGCTGGAAGCTGCCCCGGCCCCGGGTCAGCACGATGCGCTGGTAGGCGCTGTCCTTGGCGTAGACGATCTCATCCGCGAAGATCTCCTCTTCGACGGCCAGGGTGAACTTCCCGGCGAAGACCAGGCCCACGGCCAACAGGGCCATGACGGCCACACAGCGGAGGCGGATCGCCCGGGTGGGTCCCAGCTGGGAATGCAGCAGGTACGTGGACCAGAGGCCCACGGCGGCGTTCAGCAGGCCGAAGAGCAGGCTCGTGCGCACCAGGCCCAGCTTGGGCATGAGCAGCAGCGGGAAGAGCAGGGAGGCGAAGAGGGCGCCGATGTAGTCGAGGGTGAGCACGCCCGCCACCAGGTCCTTGAAGCGCACCTGGTCCTTGAGGATCCGCATGAGGATGGGGATCTCAAGACCAACCAGCGTGCCAACGGTCAGCACGACACCGTAGAGCACGACCCGGAAGGCGTGGGTATGGGCGAAGGCCTGGAAGAGGGTGGGCGCCGAAAACCCGCCCACCAGCGCCACCGCCAATTCCAGGTCCACGAAGCGCCGCGCCAGGCCCCGATGCAGAAACCGCGACAGCCACGAGCCGAGTCCCATGGCGCTCAGGTACACCCCGATCACCGTGGAGAACTGGGTGACCGAATCCCCCAGCAGATAGCTCGATAGCGTCCCTGCCACCAGCTCGTAGATCAGCCCGCAACTGGCGATGAGCAGCACGCTGATGAACAGCAGTGGCGCCCTGAGTGTGGGCTGTTGTGGCAGATCACCCATGTATGGCAGCAGCAATGATGATGCTGATGCCCAGGATGAGGCAGCCGAGGACGATGCCCAGGGCGGTGTTCTGGTCATCCTCGAACTCCTTGCGGAGAGAGAAAGGCAGCACCTTCACGAGCACGAGCCAGACCACGCCGAGGATGACGAGGCCAAGGAGCGAGAAAACGGTGGCGACGAGGAGCTGATCCAGGAGATGCGGAACGTTCATCACTTACCCCCATGAAAGCCGTTGTTGTGTAGGAAGGTGCGGTAGGCGCCGGGCGTCTGGCGGACGCTGGGCGGCAGGTCGGCGCGGCGGCGCTGACCGAAGAACTCGCGGCCGAAGAAGCCGTTGGCGACCATCAAGCTGAAGCCGGTGCTGAGGAAGAGCAGGTAGATGATCCGCATGGGTCAGTCACCTCCACCAGAAGACGCCTTGGATGAGTACATGCTCTCCTGCCAGCGCCGGCCCTCGAAAGCCGCCATGGGGAAGATCATGACCAGGGGCACCAGCAGGATGGCCAACAGGGCGAGGCCGGGATAGAGCCAGCGCATGACACCCTGGCGCAGCTGCACGTCGATGACGCGGACGGGCGGTACCTTCCCATTCCACGATGGGGCCAGGCGCAGCACGTAGCTGCCGGGAGGCACGGCACTGAGGAACACAGTCTCGGTCTGGCCACCCTCGGTCCAGGACTCGCCCCCGTCCACGCCATGGTAGTAGCTGCCTTCCAAGAGGAAGAGCTCCGCTACACCAGTGGTCTCGCTCACCAGGGCGCCCTCCAGCTCGACCCAGTTGTTGTTGACCGGAGCGCTGAGCGTGACCGCCAGATTCTGATGCCCATCCTTGATCTCGATGGGGTCCGAGAAGAAAACCGGTTCCTGGGACTCTTCGACCGGGGCGCCCGGTGGGGTTGATGCCGGGGGCCGACCCGCGGGAATCCTCCTGCGGACGTCGCCGACCGCCTGCGGCCGGAGGCCAGGGGTCAATTCATGGAGGTCGAGCTGCCGGTGGAACAGCTCCACGTTGCGATGGGTCACGGATTCGGCCATGACCAGGAGGAGCAGCAGCCCCAGCGCGCCCACGATCCAGAGGGCGGACTTCGACAGGGCCGTCCGGTGCGGGTTGGGCTGGAAGGATGAGATGCCCCTGGGTGCTGGGGGTGCGCCCCCGAGCTTGAACGCAGCCCAGACTTCGCCCGGTTCGAGGTAGGTGGAGAGACTCCAGTTCACTTCCTCACCGCCGCCCTGGTGCGATTGCCGCTCAGAGGTGAGGCTGCGGGGCGGGGCCACGAACTCGGACACCAGGACCCGCTCGCCCTGCTCCACGGTCCAGTAGAACTCGCCCCACACGCCCTCGACCACGGCCTCCACATCCTGGAAGCGGCGCCAGTTGTGGCCCAGGACCCGCAGGTTCTTCTGGCCATCCCGAGCCTGAGGAACCTCGCCGGGAGCTATCGCCACCGCCAGGCTCCAGTGCCCTTCGCTCTCCACCAGCCACTTGAAGCCATGCTGGCTGTCGAGGAGCAGGTACTCGGTCCAGGGATAGGGCTGGCCTTCGATGGTGCAGCTGCGGCGCAGCTGGCCGATGCAGATGACCTGCTCACCCTTCAGTGTCCCTTCTGCGCCCAGAGGGATCACCACGTCCTGGTGCGGCTGTTTCAGGCTCTTCAGGAAGGCCAGCCTGCCGTTCTCCGCCGAGAGCAGGCTGCCACAGCTGGGGCAGCCCACCCGCTGGGTCTGATCTGGGGCATGCAGCGCCAGGGCGCCGCCGCACTTGGGGCAGTTGAGGTTCTGGGTGCCCACCTTGGTCGGCTTCCGTGTGCCGCCCTGCAGGTGCAGATCCGCCAGCGGGATTTCCCGACCGAGGAAGAAGAGCGGCGGGGCCTCGCTGTAGTCCAGGGTGGCGAAGGCGCCATTCTTTCCAGAGAGATCCGCATAGCGATAGGTGCCGCCCGGTTCCACGGCCCATGGGATCTCGCCCTCGGCGCTGTGGAAGGTGGCCGTGCTGATCTCGCCCACGGTCCAGAGGCCGTCCGGCCCAAGGTCGGCGAGGCCGCCCGCGTGGAGACTGTCAACGGGAGGAATGACTCCATGCGGTGTCTGGGTGAAGGTCAGGTAGAAGCGGCCCTGGGCCTCCGCCAGCCATCCCCACCGACCATCGTCGAGGGCCAGGTACCACTCGTCCCACACGCCGCCGAGGGGATGCTTCAATTGGACCCGGCCTGCGAGCGCGAAGCCCCGACCTGCGTAGGTGCCAGAACCGCCCAGACCCAGGGGAGAACCCGTGTCCACGAGATCGGCCACCTTGCCGATCAGCTCGGGATCCCGGTCCCGGCGAGCGGCCAAGGCCTTGCAGTAGGAACAGACGGCCACCATGGTTCCGGGCCGGAAGCTCAGGGAGGCGCCGCAGCTGGGGCAGGAGGCGAGGGTGCTCATGGGTTCCGGTGATTATGCGTCAGAGCAAGGGGAAGATGTGGCCCAGTCCTTCGCGAAAAAAATTCTCCGGCGCCAGGAGGCTGATAACCAGGTGCCCGTCACCTGGCAGGTCGAAAAAGGAACCCGGATGCACCAGGGTCGAGGCCGTCTCCAGCAGCCGCAGGGCGCAGGCCTCATCCGAGTCCACGGCGGGACGGCGCAGCAGAACGGACCAGCCACCCTCCACGGGCAGGCGCGACAGGCGGGGATGGGCCGTCAGCGCGGTATCCAGGGCGTTCAGGTTGACTTGCAGACGCCCGCGCACCTGGTCCCGGATCCCCGGCGCCAGTGCCAGCAGGGTCGGCGCAGCGCTCTGCACGGGCGCAGAGACTGAGAGGTATTGGTCCGCCAGGAAGGCCAGGGCCGACCGGTACTCCGACGCACCCGGGCCGCGCACCGCGACCCAGCCCAGCTTGAGCTGGGGCAGGGCCGCCACCTTGCTGAGGCCCGAGAGAAGGAAGACGGGGCAGGGCGGATCGGGGTCGAGCAGGACAGTGCCCAGCTGGTCGGTCGGCGCTTCCAGCGGATAGTCCGCGAAGACCTCATCCACGAGCAGGGCGAGACCCTTCCGGGCGCCCAACCCCGTGAGTTCCTTCCATTCTGTTTTCGATAGGAACTGTCCGGTGGGGTTGTTGGGGTTCACCACCACGATGGCCCGGGACCGCGGGGAGATGGCCGATTCAAGAGCACCGAGATCCAGGTGCCAGCGCTCGTGGAAGTACGAGGGCACGGGCCGGGCCCGCAGACCATCAAGCCGCGCAAGCCATTCGAAGAGCGGGTAGCTGGGGCTGGGCACCAGCACCTCGTCCCCGGGATCGCCCAGCAGTTTGAACAGCAGGGCGTAGCCCTCGCTGGTGGAAGCCGTGAGCAGAAGGTCTTCGGCCCGCAGGCCGTGGCCATGGTGCGAGGCGATGGCTTCGCGGGCCGCAGGGGAACCGAATGGATCGGGATCATAGCAAAGCACGGCAGGTTGGGAGAGCGCCGCCCGGATCTCGGCCTCGGGATAGGTGAACCCGCAATGCGTGGGGTTCGACACGGTGAGATCCAGGATCTCCCGGCCCTCGTAGCGCAGTTTCGCCAGCGAAGCCGACAGGGCATTCGGTTCGAAACCGTGCGGCAGGCGGGAGGAGAAATACATGGGTTCAGGTTAATCGAACCTCTGTGGACACTTGCCATTCGATGGATAATTGGCCCATTCATCAGGAGGCTCCCATGGCGAAGACGCTCAAGGTCGCGGTGCTGCTGGCCGGCTGCGGCCATCTCGACGGCGCGGAAGTGCGCGAGGCGGTGCTCACGCTGCTGGCCCTGGACCAGCACGGCGTGGCCTTCCAGTGCATTGCCCCCAACGCGGACCAGTACCACGTCATCAACCACGCCACCGGCCAGCCCGTGACCGGGGCGGTCCGCAACATCCTGGAGGAATCCAGCCGCATCGCGCGCCTGGGGCAGTGTCTGGACCTGGCCAAGGCCAGGGTCGAGGACTTCGACGCGCTGGTGATGCCCGGCGGCTACGGTGTGGCCAAGAACCACTGCTCCTTCGCCTTCAAGGGCGCCGAGGCCGACGTGCGACCGGACGTGGCCGCTTTCGTCCGCGGGTTCTTTGACGCGAAGAAGCCCGTGGGCGCCATCTGCATCGCCCCGGCCCTGGTGGCCCTGATCCTGTCGGGCAAGAATGCCGCACGGCTCACACTGGGCGGCGATCCGGGCTGCTCGGATGCCATGCGTCGCCTGGGGCACCTGCACGAAGACACCCCCAGCGCCCGGGAGATCGTCATCGACGAGGCCCTCAAGCTTGTGACCACTCCCGCCTACATGTTCGACGACGCAAGGCTGTCGGATGTATGGGTCGGCATCGAGCGCTGTGTGACCGAGGTGCTTAAGCGGGCCTAGCCGGCCTCGCGCCGCGGATGCACCATGCGCCGAAGGGCCGGTGTGAGGATGTGGCTGGCGGCGAGGATGCGGGCCTCATCATCCAGCGCCTTGATCCAGGGCGCGGCATGGCCCAGGGCGAGACCCGAATCGGGCAGGGGGAGGCTTTGATCCAGGGCCTGGAGCACCTGTTCCGCCACGGGACCGAACTCCCGCCAGCGTGAAGCGGCCAGGGCCTCGGCCTGCGCAGGGCGAAGCGGCGGCTGGATGAGGGCGACCAGGGTATCGAGCCCCAGCTTCGGATGCTGGAGGAAGGCCGACAGCACGCGGACCGCGGGCGCGCGCCACACCAGGGGCCAGAGGGGGCGCGGCGCGTGGATAGCCAGGCTGCGGCGCTCGCCGGTGGTCAGGGTCGTCCACTGCTGCTGCAGCTTCTCCGTGGCATGCTGGCGGGCCTGGGGGTGGGCCGCAGGGTCCGAGGCCACGGCGGCCAGTGCCCGCCAGGGCAGGCGCGCCAGCAGGCGCGAGCGGAGATGGGCAGGGGCCTTGGGATGCTGGGCGATCCAGCGCAACAGCAGGGGCCGTTTCTTCAGCTCAGGCAGGTCTGCGGCGGATTCGAGCCAGCCCCGCGGCGGATCGGGCTGCCTCAGCAGCCGCAGGAACCGCGGCCACGGCAGGTCTGGCGGCAGCGCCCAGAGAGTCGATGGGTGGGGCATGGAGAAAGTGTAGTGGGGCTGAAGACTGAAGACCGTTTTCCGCCACACTGTCCCCATGACCTCCGAATTCACCATCCTGGGGCGGGGCCGCGCGGGGCGCGCGCTGGCCGAGGCCTGGGGATCGCGTGCCGCGCTGGAGGACCACTCGGCGCGCCCCGAAGGCCTCGTGCTGCTGGCGGTGCCGGACTGGGCGGTGCCCGAATTGGCGGCGTTTTTCCCGGGCCGCTGTGTGCATCTGGCGGGCAGCCTGCAGCTGCAGGGTGTGCCCTGTGCCCATCCGCTCACCAGCTTCGATGGGCATGCCCATGACTGGACCGGCACGCCGCTCGCCATTACCGGCGCGGTTCCGGACAATCTGCGCCGGGCCTTCGGGGAGCTGGGCTTCGCGGCCTTCGACCTGCCCGCGGAGCTCAAACCGCTCTACCACGCGGCCGCGGTGCTGACCTCCGGACACGCGGCCACCCTGTGGCTGGGCGCAGAGGCCTTGCTTCGCTGGCAGGGCGTGGCGCTTCCCGGGAGAGGTCTGCTGCCGCTGGCGGAAGCCACGCTCCGGAGCGTGGCGGAGCGTGGCGCCGCAGGACGCACAGGCCCCTTCGTCCGGGGAGACGAGGCCACCATTGCCCGTGATGCGGAGGCGCTTCCGGAGTCCTGGCGCGAAATCTTCCTGAAGCTGGGGCGCGGACTCGACTGAAAACCTCTTCCAGTGTGGAGATTCATGGTTCTGCTGCTCATCGTCTCGGTCATCTGGGCCCTTTCCTTCGGCCTCACGGCCCAGGTGAGCGGCCTCGGCGCGCCCTTCGTGACCGCGGCCCGTACGGTCCTCGCGGCACTGGTGTTCCTGCCATTCCTGCACGTGAAGGACCTCCCTCTAGAGCGCGCGCTGATGTTCGCTGGCATCGGGGCCCTGCAGTTCGGGCTGATGTACCTGCTCTATATCGCTTCCTTCCGCTGGCTGCGGTCCTCCGAGGTAGCTCTGTTCACCATCTTCACGCCCCTGTTCGTGACGCTGATCAGCGATCTCCTGGAGCGGCGGATGTCCTGGATGTTCCTGGCCTCTGCCTCGCTTGCGGTGCTGGGAACGGGGATCTGCGTCTGGTCCGGTCTGGGGAGGGCGGGGATCTTTCGGGGCTTCCTGCTGATGCAGGGCGCGAACCTCTGCTTTGCCCTGGGCCAGATCCTCTACCGGCGCCTGGCCCCGGCCACAGGTAAGCGGGACCGGGATCTCATGGGCCTTCTCTACCTGGGGGCTTCGGTGGTGGCCGTGGCCATGGCCGCGCCATCGATCCAGTGGGACAAGGTGCTCGGCATGAGCCTGCACCAACTGGCCGTGCTGATCTACCTGGGTGTGGTGGCCTCGGGCCTCGGCTTCTTCCTGTTCAATGCCGGGGCCCGGCGGACGGACATCGGGACCCTGGCCATCTTCAACAACATGAAGATCCCACTGGCCATCCTCGCTTCCAGTCTCGTTTTCCGCGAGGCCGTGGATTGGTCAAGGCTGGCCGTGGGAGGGACCATCATCGGCTGTGCCCTTGGACTGAATGGCATGGCTGGAGCCCGCTCCTGAACAGATGCCGCCAGACCTTGGCATTCTCTGGGCCCTTGGGTGGTTTAACCCCCAGTAAGCCTGTTCGTGGCATCCTGGGGGGACTTCCGAGGCACCCTATGTCCACCGTTCCTGACCATGGTCTCAAAGAGATGGTGCCGGTCTTCGGACCCGAGGCCTTGGGGGTGGGCGCCGATGGCAGCTTCCACGCGGCCCTGGGGCGGCTGAGTGGCCAAGGCGACCTCAAGGCCCGCCTCCTGCTTTCCGCTCTGTCCCACTTCGCGGCCAAGGGCTATGACGGCGTGCAGGTGAAGGAGGTAGCAGAGGAGGCCGGTGTTTCCAAGCCCACGCTCTACTATCACTTCGGCAGTAAGGAGGGGCTCTTCCGGCAGCTCTGCCTCGTGTCCCTGGCAAGCATGGCGGTGCGCATCCAGGCCATGGTGGAGCCTTTCCTAGCTGAGCCGATCAAGGGCACCAAAGCCCAGGAGGCGGCCTGCCGGTCGCTCTCCCGGTCCTACCTCGACCTGCTGCTTGAAAGCCAGGAGTTCACTGGGTTCATCCTCCGCTCCATCGCCGTGCCCTCGCCGGATTCCGGCTTTCGCGATCTGATGCCCCTGGTGGAAAAGGGATTGAGTCCTCTTGGCCTTTTCGTGAACCATGTTTTCGGCACCAGTCTGGAGCAGGCCCGCAAGGAAGTGCTGCTGTTCACGTCACTGGTGGGATCGCTCATCGAGGAGAAGCTGCGCGACCCGCAGTACCAGATCACCGAAGACGAAGTGAAGTGGGTCTCCCGCCGTTGGCTGCACGGCGTCCTGGGCTGAGGCCGTCCGTGCCGAAGCTGGTCCCAATCCGGGCCATCCTGCGTCCTCTGGACCTGGCCCAGCATCTCTTCGAGGTCGAGCTGAACTTCCCCGCGGAGGCCGTGGCCCGGGGTGCTGTCGCGGCGATGGCCGCCTGGACGCCGGGATCCTACCTGGTGCGCGACTACGCCCGGTTCGTGGATCGTGTGCGAGTCCTGGATGGCCGCAAGGAACATTCCCTGGACAAGCTCGACAAGCAGCGTTGGCGGATACCCGCAGCGAAGCGGGACCTCAGGATCCGGTACCGCGTCTATGGCAACGATCTGACCGTGCGCACCAACCATGTGGATGCCACTCACGCCCAGGTTATCCCGGCGGCTACCTTCCTCTACCTCGAAGGGCAGCTGAACCGACCCGTGGAGGTCCGTTTCGAGGGCTTCCCCACTGGATGGAAGGTGGCCTCCCCGCTGCCGCTGAAGGAGGGAACCTACCTTGCCTGCGGCTTCGATACGCTCGTGGACTCGCCCTTCGAACTGGGAACTTTCCGGTCACGAAGCTTCCACAGTGGTCGCAGCACCTTCGAGCTGGCCTTCACAGGCGTACACAGCGGCGACGAGGGGCGCATCGCGGAGGCCACGCAGAAGATCGTCGAGGCCGCGGGCGCGATCTTCGGCGGCTTCCCCTTCAAGCGCTATGTGTTCCTGTTCACGTTCACGCCCGGGCAGCGCGGCGGCCTGGAGCACAGGGACTGCACCAGCCTCATCTCGGACAGCCACGCCCTCGACCGGCCCGAGGGCTACTACGCGCTCTACCAGCTCGTGGCGCACGAGTTCTTCCACGCCTGGAACGTGAAGCGCCTCCACGACCCCATCCTCGGCCCCTTTGACTACAGCCGTGAGAACCCCACGAAGCTGCTCTGGTTCCACGAGGGACTGACCTCCTACATGGAGCATGTCATCGTCCTCCGGGCGGGTGTGGTGCCCTGGAGCCACACGGCGAAGGAACTGGCCCGCTGCTGGAGCGAGCAGGTGCAGCGGCCGGGCCGCCTGGAGCAGAGCCTGGAGGAATCCAGCTGGGATGCCTGGATCCGCCTCTACAAACCGCATGAATTCAGCCCCAACAGCTCCGTCAGCTACTACGACAAGGGCGAGATGGTGGCGTGGCTCATGGATGCTTCCATTCGCGAAGGCAGTCGAGGCAAGGCAGGCCTGGCAGAGCTCTTCGCGCTGCTCTGGGACCGCCATGGCGAGAATGGCTTGACCGATGCCGATGTGCGCCGGGCCTGCCAGGAGCTTTCTGGGAAGGATCCAGCGCCCTTCTGGAAGGCCTACATCTCAGGCCGTGCCGAATTGGATGGCGCCCAGCTGCGCAGCGCGTTCGGACTGAAGATGGAGGCTCAGGCACCTTGGGAGCGGCTCTCGCCCGAGGAGCAGAACGACCCCGCCGCCCTGCGCTGCGCCCGGGCCTGGACAGGCCTCGTGCTGGCCAACCCGGGGCCGACGGTGCAGAACGTAATCCCCGGCAGTCCAGCGGCGGTGGCTGGCCTGAGTTTCGGCATGGAAATCCTAGCGGTGGACGGATGGCGCACCCCGACCGCCGCAGAGGTGCAGCGTGGCCTCGCCCAGGTGGGCCCGGGAGGCCGTGCCACCGTGCTTGCCGCGGCTCGGGGACGAGTCTTCGAAGTGAGCGTGCCGGTAGTGGATAGCCCCGAGCGCAGTCATCGATTGGTGCTGGACACCAAGGCCAGCAACGCTCAAAGGGCGGCTTTCCTGGCCTCCTACGGCCAGCCCTGGCCCTCCGCGACCATGCAGCGGGGGTGGCGCCGGTGAGGATCGCCGCGATCATCGCCGCCCATGACGAAGCGGATCACCTTGGGCTGGTGCTGGAGGGGCTGAAGCCCTTCGGTCTCCACCGCATCCTGGTGGTGGATGATGGGTCCACCGACGGCACTGGCGCCGCGGCCACCGCGGCGGGCGCTGAAGTGCTGCGCCTGGAATCCGGGCAGGGCGGGGGGAAGGGCCAGGCCCTGCGCGCTGGTATTGCCCACCTGCAACCGGATGACTTCGATTTCTACCTCTTCCTGGATGCGGATGGCCAGCATGAACCGGCGGATCTCCAGCGCTTCCTCGACCACCTGGAGGTCCATCCGGACACCGATTTCCTCATCGGTTCGAGGCTTCAGGACCGGGCGAAAGTACCGGCGAAGCGTTGGCGGACCAATGCCCTGGGCAGCTGGACCCTGGGGCGCATCGCCGGCGTGACCTGGGAGGACAGCCAGAGCGGCTTCCGCATGATCCGGAAGAAGGTGCTGGACCGCCTCGAGCTTCGGGCCACCGGCTTTGCCATCGAGATGGAGATCGCCATGAAGGCCGCGGACTGGAAGCTGCGCTGGGCCCACATACCCATCCAGGCCATCTACCGGCCGGGGCCGCACCGGAGCCATTTCCGCGGCGTGTTGGATACCTGGCTCATTGCTTGGGAATCATTGAAATGTTGAGCGGTGATCAACCCTGCCAATCCTACTCACCCGGCGCTGCTCGCAACGCCGGGCTCAGTTAGCTGATAGCTTCATTCCATGATCAACCCCCTCGACTGGGACCTCGGCAACGTGCCCCCGGGCGTGGCCTGGGGGGGCGTGGACGAGGCAGGGCGGGGCGCCTGGGCGGGGCCGGTGGTGGCGGCCTGCGCGGTGCTGGACGCAGACACGGTCCACAAGTGGGGCCACGTGCTGCGGGGCGTGCGGGACAGTAAGCAGCTCAAGCCCGAGCGGCGCGGGGCACTGGCGGCGGAACTGAAGGCCATCCTGCCGGCCTTTGGCATCGCGGAATTGGATTCACTGGCCATCGACCGGGAGAACATCCTCGAGGCCACCATGATGGCCATGCGACAGTCCGTGTCAAATCTATCCATCCGGCCCAGCATTCTGTTCGTCGACGGCAACCGGGGGCCGAGGACGGGCCTGCCCGAACGCCTGGTGGTGGATGGGGACGCCCTCAGTTGCGCCATCGGCGCGGCCAGCATCCTGGCCAAGACGCACCGGGATGCGCTGATGATCCGCGCCGACGATACTTATCCGAGCTATGGATTCGGTCAGCACAAGGGCTATGGTACGGCCCTGCACCGGGGGCGGATCCGTGAACTGGGGGTGAGTCCGCTCCACCGCATCAGCTATAGACCGGTGGCGGCCCTTCAGCAGGTGGACGAGGACCTGCGCGACCGGATGCACCAGAGTCTGGACGCGTGCGTCTCGGTGGAGGATCTGCGGGTCTGGGTCGATCGTGAGCTGCGCCCATCCTACGGACACCTGAAGCTGGTGTGGGTGGAGACCCTGCGGCGGCGCTACGCGGACCGTCTGGCCCAGGTGGCGGATGCGGAGGGCCTCGCCGGGGAGCGTCAATGACCGAGGTGGCCCTGGCCCTCATCCGGCGCGGAGAGCGATGGTTCCTCCAGCGGCGCGATCCGGGCAACCCCGACCTGCCAGGACTCTGGGAGTTCCCGGGCGGAAAGGTGGAGGATAGCGAAACGCTCGAAGTGGCCCTGCGGCGGGAATTGCGTGAGGAGACCGGCCTGGATCTGCGGACTGCACAACCTTGCACCGTTCTCGATGGAGCCACTCGTCTCTATCCGTTCCTGGTGGAGGCTGAAGGTGATCCCCGCACCGAGCTTGCTTGGGGATGGTTCACCGTCGAGGAGATGCGCAGACTGCCCGTCCCGCCGGTGAACCGGGGCTTGATCGAGAGGCTCAATTAGGAGCCGCAGGCGCCGGAACTTCGGACTGCCCCACCTCATCTGATAGGCTGAAGGCCATCAGGCCCGGAGATGCCATGCCGCGATTCCTTGTTCGGACCTTGCTCTGCGCCTTCGTGGCCTCAGGGCTGTGGGCCCAGCAGACTGAAGTGGTGCTGAGCGCCACCAGCAGCGCGAAGCTGGTGCTGGCCATGACTTCACCCAAGGCGACGGGCCTGGATGACACCGCCGTCGCCACGGAGTTCACGGCGGTCCTCAAGCGGGATCTGGATGAATCTGGCGTCATCGCTATGCTCCAGGAAGGCCTTCCTGCCGATGGCGCGCCGACCAAGGCCTGGAAGGAAGCCGGTGCCCAGTGGCTGCTGACCGCGCGCCTGTCGAAGTCCGCCAATGGCGACCTTCACATGGAAGCCGCCGCCCTGGACACCGCTGCCGATAAAGGGGTGTTCACTCGCACCTACAATGCCAATCGGATCGTGCCGCTTCGCTACCTCGCCCACTACCTCGCCGATGATCTCGTGGGCCGCCTCACGGGTGAAAAGGGTGTGGCCTCAAGTCGCATCGTGTTCGTGCGCCAGGTTGCTCCTGGCGTCAAGGAGATCTTCCAGGTGGATCGTGATGGTGCGGGGCTCGTCCAGCTCACACGACACGGCAGCCTCACCCTTTCACCCACCGTGGCGGCAGATGGGCGCTTGGCCTACGTGACATACAAGGGCGGCGCTCCCGAAATCTGGGGACAGCGCCGGAAGGACGGGCCCCACGAAAAGCTCTTCCCGACCAGCGGAGCCGGGAGCATGCTCTCCTCGCCAGTGTGGTCTCCGGAAGGCAAGCGCCTGGCTTTCGTGCAAGGCGACCGCCGAGGCAACAGCGACATTATGGTGCTGGACCTCGCCACCAATAGGGCCAGGCGGCTGACGGACGGCAATGGCATCAACACCGAGCCGAGTTGGAACCCGAATGGGAATCAGCTCGGGTTCACCTCGGACCGCGAAGGCGGACCCCAGGTCTTCCTCATGCAGGATGATGGCTCGAACCTCCGCCGCCTGACCGGCGAGGGGCTCTACAACGCCAGTCCAACGTGGAGTCCCAACGGCGCCATGGTGGCCTACGTATCGCGATTCGAGGGTAAGTTCGATCTTTTCGTCTACAAGCTGGGTGAGGGAAAGGCCTACCAGATCACCACCGGGGTGAGCACCTCTGAATCGCCCGCTTGGTCCCCTGATGAACGCCATCTTGTGTTCACCAGCAACCGCTTCGGGTCCTCCCAGATCTTCACTACTGACCTCTCTGGTCGTAAGATCGTCCGTCTGTCAGACCTAGCTGGCTGCCAGAGCCCCCGCTGGATCCGCGGGCGATAAAAAAAATGTTTCCCTCTTCATCACCCTTCTATACTTAGCTTCATCCAGGAGGAACCACCCCATGCGATACGGAATCTACATCGTCCCTGCGGCCATTGTGCTCACCCTTGGCAGCCTTGCCTGCAAGCCCCCCAAGACCGCCGAACAGATCAAGGCCGAAACCCAGGCCGCCTTCAACGAGGGCGTCCAGGCGTTCAATGACGGGAAGGCCCGCACCACCAACCCCTACCTAAACGACAAGGCGAATCCTCACAAGATGCAGGGTTGGAGTGACGGTTGGGACAAGGCCCAGGCTGACAAGACCGCTGCCGATAAGGCTGCCGCCGATAAGGCTGCCGCTGACGTCAAGGCTGCCGCCGACGCCAAGGCCGCCGCCGACCGCGCTGCTGCCGAGGAAGCCGCCCGCAAGGCCGCCGAGGCTGAGAGGGCCGCAGCTTTCAAGGCTGCCACCGACAAGGCCCTTGTGAACATCCATTTCGACTATGACAAGTCCGAGATCAAGGAGAATGATCGCGCCACCCTCCAGGGCATCGCCGACTTCCTGAAGGCCTACCCTGCTGCCAAGGTCGAGATCGCCGGCAACTGCGACGAGCGCGGGACCAACGAGTACAACCTCGCCCTCGGCAACAAGCGCGCCGCCGCCGCCCTCGTTTATCTGAAGACTCTGGGCGTGGACGAGGCCCGCTTCACTACCATCAGCTATGGCAAGGAGAAGCCCCTGTGCACCGAGGCCAAGGAGGCCTGCTGGAGCCAGAACCGCCGCGACGAGTTCAAGCTCAAGTAGAATCGATCTATATCGCTCGAAGCGGGGGCTGTCGCCCCCGCTTTCGTTTAGGATGGAGTCAGCCCGGAGTCCCCATGAGCGCCCGAACGATGATGCTCCCCACCCTGGCCGCCCTGCTCACCATTGGATGCGGATCCGAGGATCAGCTCCGTCGCGTGGAGCAGGAAGTGGGCGATCTCAAGCTGGAGGTCTTCAAGCTGCGCCAGACGGTGGAGGAAGGCAACAAGAAGGCCCAGGCTGACCAGCAGGCCACCTCCGAGGCCCGTATCCAAGACCGCCGGTTCCAGGCCGATCTGCAGGACAGCCTGCGGCAGGTGCAGGACACCACCCGCGCGCTGAACAACCGGCTCAACAGCCAGCAGCCGAAGGGCGGCAACCGTCCGGCCACCGAGCCCCAGCCATCCGCTGCGGCCGAGGATGAACGGGCCTTCAACGCCGCTGTCCTGGACTACAACCGCGGCAACTACCCGCTCGCGGTCGAAGGCCTGGACCTTTTCCTGACCACCTACCGCCAGAGCTCGAAGCGGCCTGAGGCACTGTTCTTCCTAGGTCTCTGCCACTACAACCAGCGCGCCTTCGACAAAGCCCAGTCTGCCTTCGACCGGATCATAAGGGATCACGCGGCCTCGCCCCAGTTCCTGCCCGCCAAGCTCAAGCGTGCCCAGTGCCTGCTCAAGCAGGGCCTCAAGCCGGCCGCTGTGATCGCCTTCCGGGAACTGGTGGATGGGTTCTCTGGCAGTGCCGAGGCCCGAACCGCCCAGCAGGAGCTGAGCGATCTGGGCCTCTGAGGTGGAGGCCGAAACCTGGCGGGTCCCCGTCCGCGTGGACTTCGCGGGCGGAACACTGGACCTGTGGCCCATCTACGCCATGATGGGCGGCTGCCTCACCGTGAACGCCGCCGTGGATCTGTGGATCAACATCAAGGTATCGCGAAGCGGCCAGGGCCATCGGATCGCGAGCCGGGACTTGGGGATCGATCTGGCCTTCGATTCCTGGCCGACGACGCCCCCCGAGAGGCTTTCGTGGGCATGGCGGGTCCTTTCTGCATCGGGTACGCCGCCCTCCTCGGTTGTCATTCATAGTCCTGTGCCCCTGGGCTCAGGCCTTGGCGTCTCCTCCTGCCTGGGAGTGGGCCTCATGGGGGCGGCCCTGTCTCAGCAGGCCGGTGAAGGTCTTGCATCCAAAGTTCCCCTTCTGCGGGACCTGGAAAGTCTGGAACTTCAAACTCCGACCGGTTGGCAGGACTACTACCCGGCAGCGCTTGGGGGGGCCCTGGCCCTTCACTGGGACAGTCCCGCCCCGCGCTGGGAGCGGCTGGAACCCCATCCAGGCCTGCTGGAGGATCTGGTGGTGTTTAACACGGGGAAGCCCCACCACTCCGGCATGACCAACTGGGAGGCTTACAAGCGCTTCATCGAAGGTGATGCCAGGACGCGACAATCACTGTCCGACATCCGGGAGATCGCCGGGGACATGGCCCAGGCGCTGCCTTCCGACCCAGCTGCTGTGGCCGACCTGCTGGAACGGGAAGGGCGCGCCCGGGTGCGGCTCTCCCCCGCCGTGGAGACTGAAGCCATGCGCGCCGTGCGGGACCAGGGCCGTCGCGAAGGCTGGTACGCCGGGATGAAACCCTGCGGCGCGGGTGGAGGCGGTTGCTGTCTGCTGGTGGTCAAGGATGGACGGCGCGAGGCCGCGGAGGCCGCGTTGCGTGAGATGGGCCTGCCGCCGTTGGATCTTCGGATCACGCCGAAGGGCTTGCACAGGTCCAGCTAAGGTATCGATAGGCACTTACTCTGTGCATTCATCAGGCCCCACCGCGGGTGGGCCGGGACCGGAAGCTTCATATCAGCCCTTCCCATTCGGTTCCATGCGCGGCGAAGGCAGCGCGAATCTCGGCTAGCCGCTCCGGCGGGAGGGGGCCTTTCTCAAGGATCCGCACGTTGGCTTCCAGGTGCGCGAGCCTGGTGGTTCCTACGATGCAGCTGGAAATTCCGTCCTGGAAAGCGGCGAAGCGCAGAGCCAATTCCTGCCAGTCCAGATCCCGGGGGTCAAGGTCCATGGCCCTCAACCGTACCCAGTACTCCTCGCAGTATTGTCCAAGCGGACGTTCAGTCCAAAGCCAGGGAGCATTGGCCAGGGGACGCTTTGCGATGAAGCCCAGACCCCGCTCCCGCGCTACAGGCAGACCCCGGTGCAGGACCCTTTGGTCGCAGAGGTTGAGCGAGCACTGAACCCCGTCGAACCGGCCTGAAGCCAGGGCAGTTTCCAAGGCCTCGTTCTCGCCCGAATAGGCCATGGCGCGGATTTTACCTGCCGCCTTGGCCTCTTCCAGGGCCTCGATGGCTCCACCCTGGGCGAGAACCTCCCTGGGGCAGGAGTGCAGGTGCACGATATCGAGATGATCCGTACACAGCACCTTCAGGGCCCGGTCCACGCCGGCCGCAACACAGGCATGAGTCCAGTCCTCCTGGCCTTCGACGCCGTACCCAACCTTGGTCGAGAGGATGAATTCCCCACGCCGCCGGGCGAGGTGCCGCCCGATACGATCCTCGGACAGCCCGTAACCCCGGGCTGTGTCCACTAGGGTGACGCCTGCGTCCAGCAGCCCATTGAGGAACGTGGCGCATTGCGCTTCCGTGAAACCGGAGCCGCCGATGTGGCCGGCGCCGAAGCCTAGAAGGCTCACAGCCACGCCCGTGGTGCCGTAGGTACGAGTGAGTAACATGGTCCCCCCCTATCGCTCGGACAAACTCCGGATCAGCGTCACTGGATCCGGGGCCTCTAGCGGAGTCTGGCCAGGTGTGCCTAGCAGATCCCGAAGACGCTGATCCCGCCTACCCAGGGGCAGATCTACGAGATTCTCACGGGGCGCCCAGCGCAAACCGTCTGCCGGAATGAAACGGGATTTCAGATGGATGTGGAGGGGGCTCACGGCCTCGCGGCGGTGGGTATAGACCTGGATCCAGCCCGGCCAACCGGTGATGGAATGTGGGCCGGGGGCTGTGGGCTGTGGGTGGTGGGTGGCGGCATCGAAGGTTGGCCAGCACCAGAGTCCGGCAAGCAGGCCCCTGGCAGTCGGAGTCTGGAGAAGGACGTGCCCCTCCGCCTCGAAGGACACCAGCCAAAGCTGCGATGCCTTCGGCCTAGTCCGC
Source organism: uncultured Holophagaceae bacterium (assembly GCA_903919165.1). GTDB lineage: Bacteria > Acidobacteriota > Holophagae > Holophagales > Holophagaceae > Geothrix. Next base: position 6,075 of record CAIXHJ010000178.1, on the reverse strand, counting down.
TTCACGACCGGCGGAATGTCTCCGATGCGGCTTTCAAGGTAGGCGCCACAGCGGTTGGAGAGTGGACATACACCACAAGTGGGCGAAGGGATGCAGACCGTGGCGCCCAGTTCCATGAGCGCCTGGGTCATGCGTGAGGGGCCGTGGGACTCCAGCGCGGGGGCGAGCCAGGTCCTCAGGTCCATGGCACGAGCCCTCGGATCACCCTCGATCACCAGCAGGCGCGCGAGTACACGGAAGGCATTTCCGTCGAGGGCTGGCGTAGGCCACTGGAAGGCGATGGCTCCCACGGCGGCAGCGGTGTAGGGACCGAGGCCCGGCAGGCCCGCCAGACCTTCCAGATCGCCGGGCCAGCCCTCCGCGGCCACGTATCCGGCTGCAGCCTTCAGGAACCGCGCGCGGCGGTAGTAGCCGAGTCCCTCCCAGACTTTGTGGACGCTGTCATCGTCGGCCTCGGCAAGCGTCCTTGGATCCGGGAACTCATCCAGCCATCGCGTGAAATAAGGGACCACCGTGGCCACCTGGGTCTGCTGGAGCATCAACTCGGATACCAGCACGGCATAGGGATCCGGGTGGGGTGCATCGAGATCCGTCGCCCGCCAGGGCAGGTCCCGCCGCACACGGTCGAACCAGGGGGCAAGGGGCGCGAGGAGATCAACAGAGGCGGGCCAGGACATGGATTGAAGCTATCAGCTGTCGGCTGTCAGACATCAGCTTTCGGCTATCAGTAACTGACAGCTGAGAGCCGGTAAAAAAGAGCGCCCGAAGGCGCTCTTTTGTTCTTGGTGCCCGCGAGCAGACTCGAACTGCTACGGCTTGTGGCCACCACCCCCTCAAGATGGCGTGTCTACCAATTTCACCACGCGGGCAACGTGGAAGATCAAGTGTCCCTCAAAGCGCGGAGGCGGTCAATGACCGCTTTTCAGAGCCTGTCAGGCTTCTGCGATTACTTCTTCGCGGGAACAGGTGCAGCGGGCGCTGGAGCCTGAGCAGGGACCGGAACCACGGGCGCGGGTACGGTAGCCCCGGGCTTGTCCGCGGTCTTGTCCAGCACCGAGCGACTCTCACGGATGATCAGGACCTCGATGAACAGCGTCGTGGCGAGGAAACCAGCGGCCAGCCAATAGGTGGTCTTGGACAGGAAGGGCGTGGCGCCCTGGGCGCCGAAGGCGGAATTGGCGCCACCACCGCCGAAGGAAGCCCCGAGGCCACCCTTGGTGCCGGGCTGCAACAGAATGGTCCCGATGAGGAGGATACCGAAGAGGATCAGAAGCGTGAGGGCGAGGCCGTTCATGGAAACTCCGAACCTCCTAGTGTGGCAGAGGATGGGCCCTACATCCAGAGCCCAGTAAGGCTGGGCGCGTGCAACGCCCGGTGAACGGCTTTGGCCTGTTCCACCAGGCGGATGAAATCCGAGGGAAGGAGGGCCTGGGGGCCATCGCTGAGGGCCTTCTCGGGATGACAGTGGGTCTCCACCAGCAGACCATCCGCGCCAGCGGCCACACCCGCCAGTCCGCAGGGGATCACCAGGTCGCGGCGACCCGTGGCGTGGCTGGGGTCCACCATCACGGGCAGGTGGGTGAGGGCTTTGGCCGCGGGCACCACGCTGACGTCCAGGGTGTTGCGGGCGTGATCAGACCAGGTGCGGATGCCCCGCTCGCAGAGCACGAGGTTCCGGTTGCCTTCGCCCAGCACGTATTCGGCCGCGTAAAGCCATTCCTCCAGGGTGGCCGAGGGGCCGCGCTTGAGCAGTACCGGCTTCCCGCAGCGGCCGGCCCGGCGCAGCAAGGCGAAGTTCTGCATGTTGCGGGCGCCGATCTGCACCATGTCAGTGCTGTGCTCCACAGCATCGAAGGTCTCGACCTCCGTAGCCTCGGTGACGATGCCCAGATCGAATTCCGTTCGGACTTCCTCGAGCAGGCGCAATCCTTCCAGCCCCAGGCCCTGGAAGGCATAGGGGCTGGTGCGCGGCTTGTAGGCGCCCGCCCGCAGGAGTTTCACGCCCGCCTCCGCCACGTACCGCGCCACCGTGAAGAGCTGCTCACGGCTCTCCACGCCGCAGGGGCCGCCCACCAGGACGAGTTCCGGTCCGCCGATCTTCACGCCCCGCACTTCCACCACAGTGCGTCCCGCCACGGCATCGGCGCTGGCCAGCTTGTAGGGGCTGGTGATGGGCACCACCCGGCGCACGCCTGCCATGGGCTCGATGCGGTCAGCCTTCAGGGCCTTGGAGGCATTCGGCGCCACGATGCTCAATGATTCAGGTGTCTTGTTCACCTGGCAGCGGAGGTCCGCGGCTTCCAGCAGTGACAAAACCTCCCGCACCTGGTCCGACGTGGCGTGGGTTTCCATAAGGATGAGCATGAGCTGAAGCCTCTCGGGAATCGCCCATTCTACCGGGCTCCTGGACACCTTCGAGCTCCCAGCCGCACACTAGGCATGGAGGTCTCCCATGAGGCGCGCTCCCTGGTTGTTTCTTGCCCCATTCCTGCTGGTTCTCGGTTGCACCAGGCCCGAAGTCGAAGCCTTCCGCCTGCGGCCCGCGCCGGTCAGCGTGGTCGTGGTCCTGCCCACGAACCTTGCGGATCGAGGATTTTTCCAGAAGGAGTACGCCGCCGCCCTCCGGGCCCGGCTCGCCACCCGTTTGACCGTGGTGGCGGAAGGCACGAAGCCTCCTGTGGGGGCCGCTGAACTGCGGGTGGACATCCGGGACATCTCGCCCGCGCCCGGTCATCCGAGTCCCGCCGCCATCGGGGTCGCCACTGGTGTAACCATAGGTGCCCTCAGCGTTGCCTCCGGCAACCGGGGCTGGGGCGTCATGGACGGCCTGTTCTGGGGCCTCTGGGTGGGTGGCAGCGCCGCCGCTCATCAGGACCGAGTGCAGCATCGTCTGGGCTATGTGCCCGAGGCGATCCGGGCCGAGGCCAGGCTCGTGCAGCCCGGGAACCCCGAGCCCCTGTGGGTCGATACCATCGATCCCCGGGAGGTGGTGGAGGCCATGGATCCCCATCCGCGAGGCTACCGCGATGACGATGGCCGGATCCGGGAAGAAGAGGCCAAGGGCTTTGCTGGGTGGTGGTCCAGAAGCTGTCCTCCTACTTCCACCTGACGCGCTTCACCGAGGAGCGGTACTACGGGGACCCTGGCTACGGGCGTGGCGACGCGACACCCGGCCCTGTGGAGCCGCCGTCTCCTCCTCCCGTTGAACCGCCGCCACCTCCTCCGACCAATCCACCGCCACCGCCGCCGTTTAATCCACAGCCTCCACTTCCGACCAATCCGCCGCCCCCGCCTCCAATCAATCCACCACCACCGCCACCCCTTCCGCCTGTGCCAGAGCCCCCTGCCAAGCCGACAAACAACTGATGGAAGCCCGCGTCCTCCACTGCTCTGGGTGCGGCGCCGCAGTGCCGCTAGACGCCACGCAGTGCCCCTATTGCCAGGCCCAGCTTGCCACCGTGGCCTGTCCGGTCTGCTTCGCCCTGGCACCCCTCTCGGCCAACCACTGCCCGGGCTGTGGTGCGGCCATGGCCCCTCGGGAGGTCGCGACGTCGGATGGCGCGCCCTGTCCCGCCTGTGCGAAATCCCTGGCCGCGGCCAAGGTGGGTGATCTGGAGGTGCGGGAATGCCATGCCTGCGGCGGGCTTTGGCTGGATCGCGCCATGTTCGAGCAGCTGGGCGCCAGCCACGAACGCCAGGGTGCGGTGCTCGGCGCGCTGCCCGCGTCCACCGCGCCGCCCGTGGTCTCGCTGGAGGCGGTCCGGTACCGCCCCTGTCCCGCCTGCCAGCAGCGCATGAACCGCGTGAACTATGCCAGGCGATCCGGGGTGGTCTTGGATGTCTGCAAAGAACACGGCATCTGGTTCGACAAGGACGAACTGCGCCGGGTGCTGGCCTTCATCTCCGAAGGTGGCCTGGATCGGGCCCGGGAGCTTGAGATCGAGGAGTTGAAAGAGGCCAAGCGCACCGCCGTGCGGATCCCCGAGCATCCGGCTTCATCCACTGAATTCGCACATCAAATGAACACCGGGCAGCACTGGCTGGGTGTCGCGGGGCTGACCTGGCTGGCCTCGGAAGTGGTGGAGCATTTCAGGAACAGGGATTGATCAGTACGCCTGCTTCACCAGCTCGGCGAACTTGCGGGGATCCAAACTGGCACCGCCGACGAGGCCCCCGGCCACTTCGGGGATGCCCAGCAGCTCGGGGAAGCTCTCGGGCGTGACGCTGCCGCCGTAGAGGATGGGCACCTGATGGTCGGTTCCGGCCAGGTGCCGGTTCAGCTCGCTGCGGATGAAAGCGTGGGCTTCGCGGACCTGGGCAGCCTCGGCGCGGCGGCCGGTGCCGATGGCCCAGACGGGTTCATAGGCCACCCAGAGTGGGCCGGGGCCGGTCTCAGACAGAATGAACAGTTGCTGTCGAAGCACCTCCAGGGTCTGGCCCGCATCGCGCTGAGCCAGTGTCTCGCCGATGCAGAGGAGGGGCAGCAGGTTCCACTGCCAGGCGGCCTTGATCTTCTTCGCCAGGGCAGCATCGGTTTCGCCGAAGAACTGTCTCCGTTCACTGTGGCCGAGGATCACGCCCGAGCAGCCGGCGTCCAGGAGTTGGGGCATGGAAATCTCGCCCGTGAAGGCACCCTTGGCCTCTGCGTGTCCGTTCTGCCCGAAGACCTTGAGCCCCTTGGGCCGAACCAGATCGCTGACAAGGCGGAGCAGCGTGTAAGGCGGAGCGATTCCAACTTCAGTTCCCGACTTGGGCGTGAAACGTCCGAGCAGATCCTCGCAAAAGGCACGAGCCTCATCCGAATTCAGATTCATCTTCCAGTTGGCGACGACGCAGCGCATAGGCAACCTCAATTGGAGAGGGCGGCGACGCCCGGGAGTTCGAGACCACTGAGGAATTCCAGGCTGGCACCACCGCCCGTGGAGATGTGGCTCATGCGGGATGCCACGCCCGCCTTGTTCACGGCGGCCACACTGTCGCCGCCACCCACCAGCACGAAGGCACCTCGGTCCGCCGCGTCCGCCAGTTCCTCGGCCATCGTCAGGGTTCCGCTGGCGAAGGGGGCCATCTCGAAGACGCCCATGGGGCCGTTCCACAGCAGGGTCTTCGCCGCGCGGATCTCAGCGGCGTAGACGGCGACCGTTTCGGGCCCGATGTCCAGGGCCATACGGTCCGCAGGAATGTTCTGGTCCACCGTGATGGCGCAGTCCGCATCCTCCCTGAACTCCGCGGCGGCCAAGTGATCGAGGGGCAGCAGCAGGTTGGTGCCTTTGGCCTTGGCCTGCTTCAGCAGGTCCAGGGACATCTCCAGCTTGTCCTCTTCACAGAGGCTCTTGCCAATCTGGAAACCCTGGGCCTTGAGGAAGGTGTAGCTCATGGCGCCGCCGATGAGGATGGCATCGGCCTTACCGAGGAAGTTCTGGATGAGTTCGATCTTGTCGCTCACCTTCGCCCCGCCGAAGATCACGACCAGCGGTTTTTCGGGATTTTCGAGGACTTTCCCCAAAGCTTTCAGTTCCTTTTCCATGAGGAAGCCCGCTGCCACGCGATCCTTGGGGAAGTGGGCGACCATGCCGCTGACGGAGGCATGGGCACGGTGGGCGGAGCCGAAGGCATCGCTCACGTAGGTATCGGCCAGTCTCGCCAGACTGGCAGCGAAATCCTCGTTGTTCTTGGTCTCGCCCTTCTCGAAGCGGAGATTCTCCAGTAGCAGCACCTGGCCGGCCTTCAGGGCCGCCGCCTCGCCCGCCACGGCCTGCCCGGTCACGTAACTGGCCATCCGGCAGTCGAAGCCGTGCTCTTTGAGCCAGGCGGCTACGGGTGCGGCACTGTAGGCGGCCTCGAAGCCCTTGCCCTCGGGCCGCCCCAGGTGCGAGGCCAGCACCACGGAAGCGCCGCCGTCGAGCAGGAACTTCAGCGTGGGCAGGGTCTCGCGCACGCGGGTGTCGTCCGTGATGCGGCCATCCTTCAACGGCACATTCAGATCCGCCCGAAGGAAGACCCGATGGCCCTTCACATCAAGATCACGCACCGACTGGAAGCCCATGGGTCCTCCTTGCTGAAGAATCGTTCCAT
>CAIXHJ010000177.1 GCA_903919165.1 uncultured Holophagaceae bacterium | reverse complement strand
GACAATCAACCTTTCCGGGAATCTGGAGGCCGACCGGCAGGCGCTTCGCGATGCGCTGCCCAAGGTGACCATCAGCGGGGCTACGGGACCCTTCAAGTTCCGTCCCGCCGTGACCAAGGATGGCAAGCCCGGAGGCTTCGACGCGGACCAGAAGCCGTTCATCTACATCCTCGAGCAGGGCAAGTTCAACCTTTACACGGGCAAGAAATAACCCCTCGCGCTGCGCCGTGGGGTTTTGTTAGGAGCTCTTGACCGGCATGCTCCCCCAACAGCTCCTCAACGCCCTCACGCTCGGCAGCGTCTACGCCCTTTTCGCCCTGGGCTTCACGCTCATGTTCGGCGTTCTGGGCGTGATCAACCTGTCCCACGGCGCGGTCTTCATGGTTGGCAGCTACGCGGCCCTGTTTGTCGTCACCCATTTCCACCTGCCCCTGTGGCTGGCCCTGCTCTCGGCGATGGCGTTCAGCGGTACCTTGGGACTGCTGATCGATGTGCTGATCCTCAAGCCCCTGCGGGCGCGGAATGCGCCGCATCTGATCCCGATGATCGCCACCATCGGGGTCGCGATCACGCTGTCGAGCGCCGCGCAGGGATCTTCGGCGCGGAGATCATGCGTTTCCCCGAAGGCACGATCCCCGCGGGCGAGTTCACCATGGGCGATGTGCACGTACGCGCCATCGAGATCGGGATCGTGGCCATCTCCTTCGCGCTGATGGCGGCATTGTTCACGGCCATCCGCCACACTCAGGTCGGACGCGCGCTGCGCGCGATCGCAGAATCGCCCAAATCGGCGGCCCTCCTCGGCATCAACGTGGAGGGGCTGTTCCGCGCGACCGCCTTCATCGCGGGCGCCTTGGGGGGCGTGGCGGGTGTGCTGATCGGCCTCGACTTCAACGCGATCACACCGTTGATGGGCCAGCCCATCCTGCACAAAGGGATCGCGGTGATCATTCTCGGCGGCATGGGCGACATCCGTGGCTCGTTGATCGCCGGGCTCTTCCTCGGCTTCGCCGAGGTCATGAGCAAGGCCTACCTCTCCAGCCAGATGGGGGACGCGGTGGCCTTCGGAATGCTCTTCCTGATCCTGCTGATCCGCCCCTCCGGCCTGTTCGGGCAGGTGCTGGAACGGAAGGCATAGGAGCATGTCTGGCATGGAATGGCTCGCAAATTTCTGGGCGACCTACAGCACCTTGGTGTACTCCATCGGGGTGTATGCCCTGGTCGCACTCTCCATCTGGCTGACCCTGGCCTGCGGTCTGCTTTCTCTTGCCAATGCGGCGTTCATGGGCATTGGCGCCTACGTGTCGGCGCTCCTTTCGCTGCAGGCGGGCTGGCCTTTCTGGGCGGTACTTGTGGCCGCCGGCCTGGCCCCGGCATTCGTGGCCCTCATCATCGGGATACCGACCCTGCGCCTGTCCGGAGTGTATCTGGCCATGGCGACCCTCGCCTTCGGCGAGGTGGTGCGCATCATCGTTCTCAACCTCGACATCACCGGCGGGCCCGAAGGGCTCAATGGCATTCCGCAGAGCACCCGGGGATGGCATATCGTCGCCATCCTTGGCCTCGCGATCTATGGCCTCGCGCGGATGCGACGTTCCAGAACGGGCCGGGCTTTCGAGGCGATCCGCGAGGATGAGGTGGCGGCAAGCCTGATGGGAATCCACGTCGGACGCCACAAGCTGTTCGCGTTCGTGCTCGGTGCTGCGATGGCGGGCGTCGCCGGAGGCCTCAATGCCCATGCCACGTTTTTCATCAGTCCCCGCGAGTACGGATTCGAGAATGCGGTGGACATTCTGACCATGGTGGTGTTTGGAGGCATCGGCGGCCTGGTGGGTCCGATGGTCGGAGCGGCCATCCTCACGCTGTTGCCGGAGCTGCTCCGGTTCCTGCACGAGTTCCGCGGCATCTTCAATGGCCTGGTTCTTGTGCTTGTGGTGTTGTTCCTGCCCAAGGGCATCTGGGAGCCCCGCCGCATCCGGGCCCTGTTCGGGCTTGGCCCCAGGGAGGGTTAGGGATGCTGTGCATCCGGAAGCTGGGCAAGCATTTTGGCGGGCTCACCGTGCTCGAGGATGTCAGTTTCGACGTCCCTGTGGGCGGCATTTTCGGGTTGATCGGGCCCAACGGGGCCGGGAAGACCACCGTGTTCAACCTCATCACCGGGCTTCTCAGGCCATCGACAGGCACCCTTTCTTTCGAGGGCCGCGACCTGGTCGGCCTCGCGCCCCATCAAGTCACGCACCTCGGCATCGCCCGCACCTTTCAGAACATCCGGATCTTCAAGGAAATGACGCTGCTGGAAAATGTGATGGTGGGCATGCACGACAAGCTCGGCTATGGCGCCCTCGGGCCCTTCCTTAACAGCCGCGCCTTCCGCAGTGCCGAAGCCCAGGGCCGGGAGCGGGCCCTTGAACTGCTCTCGTGGGTGAGGCTGGAGGCCCGGGCGGAGATGCTGGCGGACAACCTCTCCTACGGCGACCAGCGCAAGCTCGAGTTTGCCCGTGCGCTGGCCACCCAGCCCAGGCTGCTGCTGCTCGACGAGCCTGTGGCGGGCATGAATACCGCCGAGAAGACCGTGCTGATGGAGGAGATCCAGAACATTTCGCAACGCGGCTTTGGCGTCTTCCTGATCGAGCACGACATGCGTTTCGTGATGGGCCTTTGCGATCGCATCGTCGTGCTCAACTTCGGCCGCATCATCGCCGAGGGATCTCCCGAGGAGGTTCGCAACAACCCGGAGGTGATCGAAGCCTACCTCGGGCGCGAGGATGCCGAGGAGACTGTATGAGCGTGCTCCTCAGAGTCGAGGACCTGGCCGTGAACTACGGCCACATCGCAGCCGTGAAGGGCATCAGCTTCCAGCTCCAGGCAGGGGAGATCACCGCCCTGGTCGGCGCCAACGGTGCCGGCAAGAGCACTACCCTGCTGGCCCTTTCCGGTCTGCTCCCGGCCGCGCGGGGCCGCATCCTGTTCGAAGATGAGGACATCACACGCCTCGCGCCCCACGAAATCGTGCGCCGGGGTGTGGTGCAGGTGGCCGAGGGACGCGCGATCCTGGCCACCTTGTCGGTGGGCGAGAACCTGACGCTTGGGGCCTATACGCGCCGCGACCGGGCGGGCATCGCCAGCAGCCTGGAGGAGGTGTTCCACCTCTACCCGCGCCTGCAGCAGCGGGTCAATCAATTGGCCGGCAACCTGTCCGGAGGGGAGCAGCAGATGCTGGCCATCGGCCGGGCCCTGATGGCCAAGCCGCGCCTGCTGCTGCTCGATGAGCCTTCCATGGGGCTCGCCCCGATCCTGGTGCAAGACATCTTCAGGACCCTGGTCACCATCAACCGATCAGGCCTGACTGTCCTCCTCGTGGAGCAGAACGTCCGGCAGGCCCTGAAGATCGCACGGCACGGCTATGTCATCGAAACCGGCCGGGTGGTGCTCGCCGATTCCGGCGCCAACCTGCTGCACGATCCCCGTGTTGCAGAAGCCTATCTGGGTGGGTGACAGCATCCGGAGAACCATCCGCGTTCATGCTGAATTCTCCGTAAATGCAGGTCTGCCGGCCGCGATCCAGGCGTTGAGGATGGCGTCGCCCAGGTGCTCTCCCGCGAGTTGGAGCTGCTGCTGCACGACCGGTCCCTGCCTGGCCCAGATGATCAGCCAGTAAGCGGGCGTGCGCTGTTTGCCTCGACTGCTTTGCGGTGTCGTGCGGTCGGCCTCCCGGTCATCCGCCAGCAGCTGGGGCACGAGCTTGTGGGAGGCCCTCAGCCAATCCCAGGGGCGCAGGAGGAAGGCCG
>CAIXHJ010000176.1 GCA_903919165.1 uncultured Holophagaceae bacterium | reverse complement strand
GTCATCGGCATCAAGGGCGGTGGCATGCGCACCTCCTTCACCGTCCGCAAGGTCGCGAGCGGCGTGGGTGTGGAGCGCATCTTCCCACTGAACAGCCCCACCATCGACAAGCTGGAAGTCGTGCGCCATGGCAAGGTCCGCCGTGCCAAGCTCTATTTCCTGCGCGAGAAGCTCGGCAAGGCCGGTCGCCTCAAGGAACGCCGCGTCGAAAACGGCGAGTAGGTCTGATTCTCCCCTTTTAAAAAGGCGCCCAATTGGGCGCCTTTTTGCTAAGGAATAACCACTCACCTAAAATATCTAAATCGAGTTGGATCTTTATTTCTAATTCACTAATTCCATAATTTGATCCAACCTCGACCTTCCCAACTGTGGAAAAATGAACCTGGGTGCTCCGGCTGGTCCATTCAGGGCCGCCATCCTGGAAGGATTTGTTATGAAGATCTTGTCCCTTTCCACCCTCGCAGTCCTGGCCGCCAGTACCCTGTCCCTCCAGGCGGAGACTCCCCGCTACGGCGTGCAGGGTCTGGTGAACATCCCGCTGGGCGACCTCAAGACCTATGTGGACAACAATCCTGGAATTGGTATTGGTGTTCAGGGCACCTTCGATCTGGGCGACGGACATATGCTTCGCCCCCGTGTGGATTACGGCCTCTATCAGCAAGTCAATCTCGCCACCGCCAAACAGAAGGCGTCCTTCCTAAGTCTCGGCGGGGACTACCTCTACTTCATCGCCGGCAAACCCGAGGGACTCTACTTTACGGCCGGCCTGTCTGCTGTGCGCTGGACCTTTCAATACGAGGACCCCAGCAAGAATCTGACCAACGACACTACCAAGTTCGGGATTTCAGCGGGCATCGGCTACCAGTGGAATTACAACCTGGGAACCGAGGTACGGTGGTTGCATTCCAGCGTGTCCAGCGGCTTCAAGGCAGACTCCTTGCAAGCGGCAGTCACATTCCGATTCTGATCTGATCCCTTTCTACATCGCGGGTCCCGGTCGGGGCTTGTGTCGTCACAGGCCATACTCTTTCCAGCGCCTGCCGACTCGATCCAGTATCTCCTGCGGAAAGACCAAGTCCCGGGGCCATTCACGGGTATAGCCGTCCCAGGGGCGGTTCTTGCGAGTGGCGTCGATGCCCACCTTGCTTCCTATGGCGAAGCGATCGGCGGCGTGATCGAGCACATCCAGCGGCCCTTCGGTGAAGAGCATGTCGCGCTTGGGGTCCACATTGCTGGTGAGCCGAAATAGGATTTCATTCAGGTCGTGGGGATCGATGTCCTCATCCACCACCACGATGCCCTTGGTGAACATGATCTGGCCCGTACCCCAGATGGCGTTCATGACCTTCTGCGGGTGGCCCGGATACTCCTTGTTCATGCTGAGGATCACCAGGTTGTGGAAGGCACCCGCAGCCGGCAGGTGCATGTCGCGGATCTCAGGCAGCACCATGCGCAGGAGCGGGAGGAAGATGCGCTCGGTCGCCAACCCCAGATAGGCATCCTCCTGGGGTGGCCTACCCACGATGGTGGCTGGGAACACGGGGTGCTTTCGCATGGTGACGGCTTCGACATGCAGGACCGGATAGTCGTCGGCCAAAGAGTAGTAGCCGGTGTGATCCCCGAAGGGGCCCTCCCGGCGCAGTTCTCCT
>CAIXHJ010000175.1 GCA_903919165.1 uncultured Holophagaceae bacterium | reverse complement strand
TGGTCCAGTGGCTGCGATGGCACCTGGATCCGGACGATGGGCTGCGCCTCGTCATCCTCGAAGGCGAGTTTTATCTGAGGGTTTGCAGCTCCTGCGGAAGATAGCCGCTGGCGCAGGTCTGACACCACCAGAGCCAGGTCGTTCCGGACGAGGGGCAGTGCCGGCTCGAAGTTGAGCCGGATTCCCTGAGGGTTGGTTTCCATGGTTCCCTCGAATCCCTGGAGGTGCCGCCGATCGGATCGATACCGCGATGTACCAGCGACAGGAACAGGCCGATCCGAAAGGACGAGCAGAAGGCTCTTGGAGAGGGTCTGACGCGGGAATCCCGGCTCCGCTGGAAGATCCAGCACCAGCGCCTTCAGGAACCGGCGTTGTCCCTCCCGGATGATCAACCGCACCTCGACCGAGCCATCCTGGGCGGTGTCCACGCGGCGCCGGACCTGCACCTCGGGGAACCCCCGTTGAAGGTAGAACGCGGTCACCCGGTCCTCCAGGGCCTTGACCGTCTCGGTCCTGGCATAAGGCGGGAGGAGCAGGAACCGTTTGGGCAACGACACAACCTGGCGGAGTTCCTCCTCCGGCAATTCGCGGTTGCCCTCGAATTGGACCTTCCCGAGCGTGCGCCTTGGACCGTACTCAACGAAGTAGGTGATCGTCACCGCCTCTGGATGTTCCGCCGTTCCCTCAGTCACCACACGCTCGTACCTGACCTTCACTTCCGGGTACCCCTGGTTGTGGAAGTAGGTCGTGATACGCCCTGCTCCTTCTTCGAGGATGCTCGGCGAATAGCGCTCCGCCCTCGCCAGGGGTACGAACTCCGCCAGGCGGGGCTGGCCCCAGAGGGGGGCGAGCACGTTCAGACCCTTGCCACGGAGGGTCACCTTGGGGCCAGGACGGACTTCAAGCAGCAACACGCCAGCCTCACTCGCCGGCTCCAACCTGATGGATCCTTCAAGGCGGTGATTCTCCACCAGCCTCTGACGCAGGCGGCGCTGGGCCTCCCTCACCACCGTCGGCGTCCAGAGGGATACCCCGGGCCGGATCCCCGCGACCTTCAGCAGAGTCTCCCGCGTATAAGGGGATGGATCTCCTTCCAGGCGGATCTCCCGGATGAGGGCGGGCGCACCCAGCGACAATCCCAACCGGAGGTGTTGGCCGTCCCGCTCAAGGGCCATTAACAGCCTGGCTTCGGGATACCCGGCCTCCCTCAGGCGCTGTTCCGCCAGCCCCGTGAGCACCGTCCTGTGCTGGGTCCCCAGGCGTTGGCCCTTGCGGAGTTCGGGCAGGAGCGTCTTGCGAAGGGATTCCGGAACCGCGTCGCCTTCCCAGCGCCAGGTGGCCAGGAGCGGGAGCGGTTCCAGCCTCAGTACCGCTGACCCATCGGCACCGAGCGCCCCTTCCACTGAACGGTAGCGGTCCACGAGCCTCACGGCCGCCAGTGCCTGCTTGAACTCCGCGTCATCCACGGACTGGCCGGGGTTCAACCCGAGGGCCGCCGAGGCGAAGCGGCGGTCATCTTCGTCCCCCCCTTCGATCCGGACCGCCGTCAGGATGCGCGCAGGATCGGCTGCCAGGGCGCCGACGGCCGCCAGCGCCAGGAAGCCGATGCCCAGTACCGCGCGAAGGCGCCCCAGCGCGGATCCATCCATGGCTTTGATAGGCCGCTAGAAGCCCGCGAGGGCCTCTGCCTCGGTATCCTTCACTTCGAAGACCGAGTGAAGGCTGGTCATCTTGATGAGGCTGAAGATTTTGGAACTCATCCCGCAGATGCGCAGTTCCCCACCCTTCCCCTTGATGGAGGTGTAGCATCCGACCAGCTCGCCCACACCGGAAGAATCCAGGTAGCCCACCTTGCTGAAATTGATGATGATCTTCCGCTCTCCATTGGACAGAGAGGTCCGCACCGCCTCGCCCAATTCCTGGTCGCCATCTCCCAGGGTGATCTTGCCTTCAGGGTAGAGGATCAGTACATCGTTCTGCTTGCGCGTGTTCAGGATCATAGGGTCCTCGGGGTGAGCGGCCAGTGTAGCAAGCCTGTCCTATCCCGGAGCAACAGGAGAGGACAGGTTCCAAGGCAGCTTGGATACCCGGTCCCATCGGCATGGGCCCTGCGCCCTCCCACGGGAGGCCAGGATACCGGACCAGGGATGCCAGCTTCGAGGAGGGAATGAAACCCCTTCTTGATGGGAAAATAACGCCGTGGGCCTCTCCCCCAAGGGCCCTCGCCCAGCCCCATGTCTGGTTCTCGAATTCCGGTCATGACAGCCGCCCGCGTGGACATGGGTACACTGCATCCATTCATTGAGGCCCCATGTCCGACCAGGAAATCCAGCCCCTCACCCCCCGCCGCCGCACCCGCCAGATCATGGTGGGCAGGGTTCCCGTGGGGGGAGGTGCGCCCATCTCGGTCCAGAGCATGACCAAGACCGATTCCCGGGATGTGGAGGCCACCATCAACCAGATCTACAGCTACGCCGCCGCCGGGTGCGAGATCGTTCGCGTGAGCGTGCCCACCAAGAAGGCGGGCGAGGTCTTCCATGAGATCTGCGACCGCAGCCCCATCCCCGTGATCGCCGACATCCACTTCGACTACCGCCTGGCTCTGGTGGCTGCGGACGGCGGCGCCGCCTGCCTGCGCATCAACCCGGGCAACATCGGCGGCCAGGATCGCGTGAAGGCCGTGGTGGACAAGGCTGGATCCAAGGGGATCCCCATCCGCATTGGCGTGAACGGCGGCAGTCTCGAGAAGGATCTGCTGGAGAGATTCGGGACCGCCACGCCCGAGGCCATGGTGGAAAGCGCGCTGCGCCACATCGAGGTGCTGGAGCGCGAGGGTTTCCATGACATCAAGATCAGCCTCAAGGCCAGCGACGTGATCCGCACGGTCCAGGCCTACCGCCTGCTGGCCAGACAGGTGGACTATCCCCTCCACCTCGGTATCACCGAGGCGGGCACGCCGTTTGGTGGCACCATTCGATCCAGCATCGGTATGGGCATCCTGCTGGCGGAAGGTCTGGGCGACACCATCCGCGTGTCCCTCACCGGCGATGGGGAAGATGAGTGTCGCGTGGGTCACGAGCTGCTGCGCTCCTTGGCCCTTCGCACCGGCGGTTTCCGCATGGTGAGCTGCCCCAGCTGCGGTCGAGTGCAGATCGACCTCAACCGCGTGGCGAATGAGATCGAGGAAGGCCTGAAACTGATCAATCACGAGAACATCACCTACGCCGTCATGGGCTGCGTGGTCAACGGTCCCGGCGAGGCCAAGGATGCGGACCTTGGCGTGGCCGGCGGCGCGGGCGAGGGCCTCATCTACCGGAAAGGCGAACTCATCCGGAAGGTGAAGGAGGAGGACCTCGTTCCCGCCTTCCTCGAGGAGGCCCGGAAGGTGAAGGCCGAGGCAGATGCGGCGAAGGCCTAGGTCCGTGGACTGGCTGCTGGCCCACCCCTTCTCGGCCATCGGGCTCTTCCTGGTGCTCGAGGCCTTCCTGCCGGTGCGCTTTCAGCCCACCGCATGGATCTGCCGCGGGACCATCCGGGTCTATCAGGCGACCCTGTCGAGTCACCTGCCCACACAGTGCAAGTTCACTCCTACCTGCAGCCAGTACGGGCTGGCATGCATCCAGAAGTACGGCACCCTCCGCGGCGGCCTGCTCATCACCTGGCGCCTGATCCGGTGTTCGCCCCTGACCGATGGCGGGATCGACCCAGTACCGTAGCGGTCAGTGCACGTCCTGCAGGCTCCAGCGATCGGTGCAGCCCTCGCTTTCCACGACCTGATGGGCCTTCCGCAGACGCAGCGTGTGCTGGACGGTCTGCATGATGGTGAACAGGTGATCGTGGATACCCAGCCGCTTCAGATCATCAGCGGTGAACCAGGAGATGCCGTCCTTGTCCTTGCGCGCCTCGTGATCGGCCAGGATCTGCTCGGTGATGCCCACGGGAGACCTCCACAACTGCTAGTTTAGAGCTCTTGGATAGCACGGGGAGGCGGCGTGGCCAACTGGCGAGACACTGGATACGGCGGGGTTGTGATGGCCATCTGGACACTCGCGTCCGTGCCCTTCGTCGTGATCGGTATCCTGCTGGCGGTGCCTGTTTTGGGCCGACGCCGAGCGTTCTTCACCATCGGCCCGCTGTTCGCCCGGGGCATGGCCTGGTTCTGCCACGTCCCCTTCACCCTGCAGGGCTGGGAACGGCTCCCAGAATCCATCCGCGAGGGCCGCCAGTCAGTCATCTTCATGTCGAACCACGAAAGTCAGCTGGATCCTCCCATCCTGGTCGCCGCCCTGCCCGTGCCCGCCGTCTACCTCGCCAAGAAGGAACTCCAGTACGTGCCCTTCATCGGCTGGGCCGCGTGGGTTGCCGGCGTGATCTTCATTGACCGTGGCGACCGGGACCGTGCCATCCGCAGCATCCACGATGCTGCCCAGCAGATCCGGGGCGGCAAGAACGTGGTGATCTTCCCCGAAGGCACCCGCAGCCGGACCGGCCAGATGCTCCCTTTTAAGAAGGGTGGATTCGCCTTGGCCCTGGAGGCAGACGTGCCCATCGTCCCCATGGCCACCGTGGGTGGCTTCCATGTCCTGCCACCCAGAAGCCTGAGGATCCGTCCCGGACGCTTCACCGTTCTCATGGGAGATCCCGTGCATCCCTCTGATCACCGGGATCGCGACGCTCTCATGAAGGAAGTCCGGACTCGCATCGAGAACCTGGTGGCCGAGGCGACAATCAGCGAGCGGGAAGCACTCCTTTCAGAACAGCGTGGAAAGCTCAGTGGACCTGACCACACCCAGGCTTCCGCTTGACCTGTCTCTCGAAATGTCGAGAATCAGGCAGGAGGTGCCCGTGCCCACTCCAGATCTCGAGGCCGCGCTGACAGGAGCCCGCCTCGTGGAGGAGGCCGGTGCCCTGCTCACCCTGGGAGAGGAGCCCGAACGCATGGTGGCCCACGCCTTCGAGCGCCTGGGGCAGCTGGTGCCCTACGATCTCGCCACGGTGCTGCTGCGCGAGGGCGATGGACTCCGCGTGGCCCACGCGGTGGGCCCCTTGGCCACGCCCCAGCTGTCCGCGGCCCTCATTCCGGTGCGGGGAAACCTGCGCCTGCAGAATGCCCTGAAGGCCCGCTCCCGCCCCGCCACCTTCGAGGAGGACGACCCGGGCGAGGATACATTCCATGGCCTCCTGGACATGCCCCACGGCCACAGTTGCCTGGTGGCACCCCTGCGCAGCAAGGGCGAGACCTTCGGCCTCATGACGCTCGATGCCATGGTGTGCCGCCAATACCCGGCAAGCGTGCTGCACCACGTGGGCGTCTTCGCCTCGCTGCTGGCCCTCGGCTTGAAGCAGGCCGAACATCTGGCACGCCTCGCCGACCGGGAACGGAACCTCGCGGAGGAGGTGAGCTACTTCCGCGAGGTCCAGCGCCGGGTCGTGCTGCAGGAGCCCCTTCGCGCCGAAAGCCCCGCCATGCGCGGCATCCTCGACCAGCTCCGGCAGGTTGCACCGACCGTGGCCACG
>CAIXHJ010000174.1 GCA_903919165.1 uncultured Holophagaceae bacterium | reverse complement strand
AGGGCGGTGGCCGCTTCCACCACATGATCTAGATCCCGTCCCTTCACGAGGAAACGGTCCGCGCCGCAGGTCTTGGCCCAGAACCGTGCGAGTCCGGTGCCTTGGGCCGTAAGGAGCAGGACGGGCAGATGCCGAGTGGCCCGGTCGTCCTTCAGCAGGCGGCAGAACTGGTAGCCGTCAAGGAGGGGCATGACGCAATCGCTCACCACCACATCTGGGAATTCAGTGGCCAGGACGATCAGGGCTTCCGCTCCGTTGCGGGCCTCGATGGTCATGTGGCCGTGGCGCTGGAAGAGGTGCCGCAGGAGGCTCAGCTGGATCGGGTTGTCATCAATCAGGAGAACCTGGAGAGACTGGGGACCCGTTTGAACAGCAGATGTCATGGTTTCCACTTATCGATTGGTTCGGGCTTGGCGTGAATCCAGTGGGCCCTCAGGCGGGTCTTGTCCATGGGATGCTGGGACAGGGAGAATATCTAATCATGACCACTGGGGTTGAAAAACGACAAGGGGAGAGCGCGTGATCTTGGAAATATCCTAGAGATGGACGCGCCCCTTATGCTCGCCCTGGGTCGTGCGTGGTTGAGGGATCGGGGAGATTTGCCCGTGGAGGCGGTCTGGGCCTCGGGCCGGGCCCTGGGCCTGCGATGGGCGGGTCGGAAGCATGCCGAGGGCTGGGTGCTGCTCCTCCAGCCGAAGCCGGAACTGTGGCTCCTGGGTACGGATCATCCGGTCTGGAAGCGGCTTCAGGCCGAGGCGCCCAAGGAAAGCCAGACGATCTGGGGCCTAGGACTGAAGGGCGCCCGGTTGAGGGGCGTGGAGGGGGATCCCCGGGAGCGGTGGATCGGGCTTGTGTTCCAGCGTCGCGCCATCTCTGGACGCATGGAAGCGATGCGGGTGGCCTTCCAGGCTATACCCGGCCGACCGGGTATCCGTGTCGATGGTGTGGACACTCTCCTGCCACGCCTGGGATTGGGCGCGCCCTTTCCGGTCTCCGCACCCCAGCCCGCTGAGGATCCACCGCCCCTTCGGTGCTGGCGGGAACGGTGGGGCGACCGCCTGGAGGCTGCCCTATCGGGAGAAGTACCCGAAGTGCTGGAGGGTGAAGGTGATCTGCTGGCCCGGCACCGGGTCTGGTCTGAAGGGCGGGCCGAGAAGCTGATCCTGGGCCCCGCCAAAGCCGCGGCCGAGCGTCGGCGGCAGGCGGAATCCGCGCGGCTGGGCCGCCTGGCCCAGGCCCTGGCCCGCGACCGAGTGAAGCACGAAACGAAACGTTCATGGAAGGTCCAGGCCAACCAGGTCTCCGCTGAGCTCTACCGGTTGAAGGGCGCCACGCGGGAGGTGCTGCTGCTGGATGGAACGCGCCTGCCGCTGCCGGAGGGGGTCGTCGCCGAAGATGCGGTGCAGATCTGGTTCAGGGCGGCCAAGAAGGCGGAGCGAGGGCTGGCCAGGATTTCAGAGCTCGAGGCCGAGCTGGCCCGGGAACAGGCCGCGTGGGCGATGCGTGCGGAAGCCGAAGCGGAAACCCTTGCGCCGGAGCGCCCCCCCGCGAGACAACCGAAGGGGAAAGGCGCGGCGAAGGGAAACGACGCGTTGAAGGGCCAGGGGACGAAGCGGATGCAGGCCGAAGGCGGAAAGCAGAGGGGTGACAAGCGCAAGGACGGCAAAGGGACGGCCTTCCGGAGCATCATGGTGGACGGTTTCGAGGTGCTCATCGGCAAAGGGGACGCCGAAAACGATCAGCTCACCTTCAAGGTCGCCGACAACTTGGATTTCTGGCTCCATGTGGCGAGCCAGGCGGGAAGCCATGTGGTGATCCGCAATCCCGACAAACTCAGCGAACTGCCACGCAGCGTGATCGAGCGCGCCGCGGAATTGGCCGCCTACCACAGCAAGGCCCGGGAAGGCGGCAAGGTGGAGGTCCACATGGCCCGCATCGCCGACATCAGCAAACCCCGAGGCTTCGCGCCAGGGAAGGTGATCCTAAAAAAGTGGGTGGGGATTCGAGTCTATCCCAAGCCCTAGGTTTCAGCCGCTATTCCACCTTCACGGCGAAGGGCCTGAAGCCGGACTTCTTCAGCTTCTCGGCGGTCTTGTCCACGGCGGCGCGATCGGCGGACTTCGTCAGTCGCACTTTCAGCTGCCCCTTCTCTTTCACTGTGGTCGTGGCGAAGCCCGCGGCCTTGGCCTTGTCGGCCACCCGCTTGGCTTCGGCGGCATCGGGGGTGGCCAGTAGTTGCAGGGTCCAGGCCTCCGGCCGGGCGGGCTTCTCCGGCGTTTTCACCTCGGGCTTTGCTGGGGACTTGGCCGCTTCCCTGGGGGCGGTGGCATCCACTTTCTGGATGGGAACCAGCTTGTCCGGTCCGTCGCCTTCGAAGATTTTGAGCTGATCCACCAGGGGCTCCGGCAGGTCCTTCAGTTCATCTTCCACGCCCTTCTGCATGGGCCGACGCAGGGCCGCGCTCTGCTTGCCCACCTGCACGCCGAGGACAAAGGCCAGCGTCAGCAGGCCCACACCCACGCCAGCCACCCAGAGAATGGACTGGCTGCCGATGCTGATCTGGTCGCGGTGGTTCATGGCCGTTCCAGACTAACGCCTTCCAGGATGGCCGCGAACTGGGCGCCGTTGCTGGCGGGAGCCGTGACGAGCACGCGATCCGCGGGTTCCAGCAAAGCCGAGGCGAGCAACTGCCCGCCCGACCCGCCGAACTCACCCCACAGTCGCTTTGGATGGAGCGCGGCGGGCCAGTCAGGATGCGATTCGGCAAGGCGGGACTCCAGGGTATCGAGACGGAACAAGCCATTGCCTCCACCGATCCGGCGGTCCAAGGAGGAAGCGTCCAGGGCTGTGACGGCCCCCGACAAGGCGGCGAAGCGCCCCTCCCCCGTGTTGTATGGAGCGGACCGGGAGGCCAGGGCACGCAGCACGGCGCGGGGCCGTGCACCCCGCGCCTCCGCGTGAACGCGGGACTCCAGCAGGAAGGCCTGGGCCCCTTCGCCCGGCAGGAAGCCCAGGCCTGAACCAACCTGGGGATCCCCGTGGCGATCCAGCAACCGCGCCCCCCCGCAGATGTCCATCAACAGGGGGAAGAGGCCGTCGGTTCCGATCAGCAGGGCGACCTCCGCAAGACCAGTGCGGAGCCAGCGGACGGCCTGGTCGAGGGCGGCGAAGGCGGCGTTCTCCCGATCCACGAAGGTGGCCCCGGGGCCCTTCAAACCGAAGGCCAGGGCAAGGTGGCCACTGGCGGCATTGGCCACGGAGTTGGGGAAGATCAGCGGCGAGGCTCCCTCCGGTCCGCGCTGGAGGTAGGGTCGCATGAAGGCCTCGCTGGCCTCGCTCCCGCCGGTCAGGGTACCCACGGCCACGGCGACGCGGTCGCCGATCGGTTTCGGGTCGAGCGCCGCGTCCTGAAAGGCCTGCTGTGCCGCCACCCAGGCGAAGCGGGAGGGGCGATCCAGGCGTCGCAGCTGCATGGGCGGGATGATGCCCGCCGGGTTGAAGAAGGTGCAGGCCGCTCCGCGGCCGCGGCCAAGGGATTCGGGCAAATCGGCGAAGCAGGGCAAGCCCGAAGCGAGGCTGGCACGGGCGGCTTTCACTCCATCCCCGCAGGGCAGCACCAGGCCGAGGCCCGTGATGACGAGATCGGCTGAATTGTTCATGAAGATTCGCAATCAATGAAGGTCAAAGAGAAAAGCGCTGGTCGCTGAAGGAACGGAAGAAAGCCGGAAGGCACAGAAAAAGGCGCGGGCGTCCGTTCCGAAAGCACGGGCTGGATCCCGGGGGCGCCTGGGCCACGCTTTCGAGACGCTGCCAAGGCGCCCCCAGGATCACTTCTGGCTGCCCCAGAAGCCGCCTTCGGCGGGCCCGCGCGGTGTGTGCCACGTACCCTTCCGCGTCCTCTGTGGATTTCCGTGTTTTCCGGGACCAGCAGAAAGGGACACTGAGCGTTGATCGGTTTCACGTCCCACCCCAGCGCTTCAGGAGGAGGCTCACGTTGTTGCCGCCAAAGGCAAACGCATTGACCAAGGCGGCCCTCAGGATCCGCTGTTTCGCCTCCCGCGACGTGCAATCCAGGTCGCAGATGGGATCGGGGTCTTCCAGGCGCAGGGTAGGGCTCACCACCTGGTCCCGCAGGGCCAGGATGGCGGCGGCGGCTCCGAAGGCGCCCGCGGCACCCAGGGTGTGGCCGAACTGGCTCTTGGTGCTGGTGAGGGACACCGAGGCAGCGGCCATCCCGAGGGCCCGCCGGATGGCCAGGCATTCGGCGCCGTCGTTGGCGGGCGTGGCGGTGCCGTGGGTGGAGACCAGATCGACCTCGGCTGCATCCAGCCGGCCCGTGCGCAGGGCCATGGCCATGGCCCGGGCCGCGCCTTCGCCTTCGGGATGGGGGGCCGTGGGATGGTGGGCGTCCATGCTGGCGCCGTAACCCAGCACCTCGGCGTAGACCACCGCGCCCCGCGCCATGGCGCGGTCCAGGGATTCGAGGACAATTTGCACGGCGCTCTCACCCAGGTTCAGGCCGGCGCGGTCGCGGCTGAAGGGGCGGCACTTCCGAACATCCATGGCCTTGAGGCAGGAGAATCCGGCGTAGGTGGTACGGCAGAGGCTTTCAGCGCCGCCCGCCACCGCAAGGTCAAGTTCCCCGGCGGCCAGCCGCTCCCAGGCCTGGCCCAGGGCCAGCAGGCTCGAGGAGCAGGCGTTCATGACGGTACCCCTGGGCCCGGTGGCTCCCAGGCGACGGGCCAGGGCGTCCGTGACGGTGCTGGGGCTCTGGTAGGCGGGTTCCGCCGCGTGGCCGCGCAGTCCCGCCAGGCGCTCCTCCAGGAAGGCCT
>CAIXHJ010000173.1 GCA_903919165.1 uncultured Holophagaceae bacterium | reverse complement strand
CTGACCCAGACCCACCTCATGGCCGATGGGTGGAAAAATCACAAGGGCGACCGCGTTGAGCAGGAACACCGTCGCCAGGGCCACCGAAATTTCGTGTTCTTTTGCACGGAGTACCGGCGCTACGGCGGCGATGGCACTGCCACCGCAGATGGCCGTGCCCACGGAGATCAGCATGCCCGCGTCACGCTCGACTTTCATGATGCGCGCCAGCCACCACCCCAGCGCTAGCACCAGCACAATGCTGACCGCCGTATAGCCCAGCCCATGCAGCCCTGCCTTCGCCACCGCCCGCAAGTTCATGTCCGCGCCCAGGCCTACCACTGCGAGCGGGAGGAGCCGGTGGGTCCAGTTGCGTGTCAGGCTCTGCCACGGATTGCCTAGCAGCAACGCTATCAACGCCCCGCCCACCAAAGCAGCAGCGGCAGGGGTGATTGAGGCCAGAGCTAACGCTGCGCCCAGAGAGAGAAGGATTGCCGATGCGTATCTCATGCGCCCTGGGAGCGAAGTGGACATCGCGCCTTCATGAGCCGGAGGAAAAACTCTCAGGCATTTGGACGGCTACGACCTCCCCACGGACGGTAATCCCACCATCGACGGACACGGTGGCTTCGACCACCACCCGTCTGCCCTTGATCTCCTTCAACCGGCCGCGGATCTCCAGTTCAACGCCCAAAGGAGTCGGAGCCAGATAGTCCACATGCAGCGAGGCCGTCACAAAGCGGTAGGCAGGCAGGCTGTCCATGGGCCGCCCGTCCTTTTTATACATGGCCGCCGCTGCGGTTCCGGTGCCGTGGCAATCCACGAGGGACGCCAGAAGCCCACCATACACGTAACCGGGAATCGCCGTGTGCTCGGGGCGCGGGTGGAACCGGGTGACTGATTCCTCCCCTTCCCAGTAGGTTCGAATCCTCAGTCCCCGTTCATTCAGGCGGCCGCATCCATAGCAATGGGAGACGTTCTCTGGATAGAAATCCTGGAATGCCTTGGTCGGCATGAAACCCCCATGATGCGTGTTCAGAATTAATGGTCGCTCTTCAGCCCAGGTTCCCTATTCACCGTCTTCGCTCTGCATGGCGGCTTCACAAGCAAGCGGAACGGTATGGGTTCCTTTCCACATGGCATAGCGACGGTAGCCTCCCGAGAGGTTGCGTACTTTGAACCCATGCTGGGTCAGCATGCGTGCGGCAATATAGCCCCTGAGACCCACCTGGCAAAAAACCAGCAGCTCCTTATCCCTGGGGATCGCTGACAACTGACCGCGCAACGCATCTACTGGGAGGCAGATGGATCCCGGGATGGAGCCTTGGGCATATTCCCGGAGAGTTCGGACATCCATCAGCACTTGGGTGTCATCAAGGTTCGCCAGGTCCTCGGGCTCCCAGAGTTCCACATCCTCGCGGCACACATTTGCAGCCACAAATCCAGCCATGTTCACGGGGTCCTTGGCGCTGCTATAGGGAGGGGCATAACAAAGCTCGAGATCCTCCAGATCGAAAACGGTCAGGCCTGCCCGCTGGGCTACCGCGATCACGTCGATCCGCTTATCGACACCCGCCACGCCAACGGCCTGGGCACCAAGAATGCGTCCGTCCTCCGGATCGAATAGGAGCTTCAAGGTGATGGGATGTGCTCCGGGATAGTAGGTGGCATGGTCGGCTGGATAGATGTAGATGCGCCTGTATGACATGCCCTTCCGCTTGATCGCG
>CAIXHJ010000172.1 GCA_903919165.1 uncultured Holophagaceae bacterium | reverse complement strand
CCCCCGAATGCGCAAATTGGGGAATTAGTTGCAGAAAAAAAGGATGGACTCCGGCAATCCTGTCATGCTGTTCGCGTGACCCGCCAGGGGCGGACCTCACATACACGCAATGACGGCCTTGTCTGGGGAAAGTCATCGCTACACCATCACCAGACATTCTGCAGGAAACAGTCATGGCTCAAGGCACCGTCAAGTGGTTCAACGCTGAAAAGGGCTTCGGTTTCATCACCCCCGACGAGGGCGGCGCTGACCTCTTCGTCCACCACACCGCCATCCAGGGCGGTGGATTCCGCACGCTGGACGAGAACCAGCGTGTCAGCTTCGAAGTCGCGCAGGGCCAGAAAGGCCCCCAGGCGACGAACGTCCAGAAGCTCTAGTCCCTCTTCCGTCTCGAAGAAAAGGCGGCCCATCGGGCCGCCTTTTCGCGTGTGCTTGCTTTTCGCACCCGCCAATTCAGAACCTAGTGGTGTCCATGCCCGTGGTCGTCGGCCGCGGGCTTGCCGATGAACTCGGCCTTGCGGCCCAGAAAGATGACCCACAGCCCGTACAGGGCGAGTACGGCAAGGCCCAGGATGAGGAAGCCCGGACGGGCGGCGGCCAGGGTCGAGGACCGGAAACCCAAGAGGCCCATGGCGGACCCGAAGAATCCGACCACGAGGAGCAGGATGCCCCATCGGGTAGAGGAGACCGGATTCTGGGCCACCTCCTCGGGCACCGTCCCGAGGGGTGTCTTCACCTCAGCGGCCACATGGGTGCCCTGGAAGATCAGCACCAGGAAGAGGAGGAAGTAGATGACCAGAAAGAGCATGGGAGGAACTCCGCAGGGTTCCAGAATCGCACAAAGGGCATTCATGGGCGACGCGGGGTGTCTAAAAATTCCTGACTTGACGGTATCAATCGTTTGATTAATCTGGAAACATCGAGTTACTCACTCGTTTGATTTACATTTTGAGGCCCAACATGACACCCCCAGCCCTGACCCATGACACCCGGACCCGCCTCCTCGAATCCGCCATCCTCCACTTCGCGGCCAAGGGGTTCGACGGGGCCGGCATTCGTGAGATCGCCAAGAGCGCCAACGCCAACTCCGCCCTGGTGGCCTACCACTTCTGCGGCAAGGAGGGGCTCTACCTGGAAGCCCTCAAGGTGATCTTCACCCGGAAGGTCTCTCCTGTATCCCAGCTGGCGGGCCTGCCGCCCATCGGTTCACCTGGAGCACGGCAGGCCGCCCTCCAGGGATTCCAGGACTACATCCGGGCCTTCATCACAGAGCTCATGTCCTGCGATGGATCCGACCCCGTGGATGAGGCGGCGATGATCCTCATGGCTCGGGAGATGCAGTCCCCTCGAGCCGCATCCTCGGACCTGCTCATCGAGCACCTGCAGCCCTATGTCACCTACCTGATGAACTGCCTGCAGGTGCTCCGCCCGGATTTGAATGAGGACGAGCTCTTCGCCATGGGCGTGAGCATCCAGGGACTGATGATCCATTTCCGGAATTCATTGGGGATCATCCGGCTCATTCGCGGCGATCCGGCCTATCCCGACGATCTGGCCAAAGTCATCCGGCATCACATCGATTTCAGCCTGAGGGGACTTGGTGTTCCCGAGGCCTTCCCGCTGCCAAGGAATTGACCATGCTCCTGATCGCTCTGCCTACCCTCCAGGCTCAGGTCCTGGCGCCGCCACCGGCCCAGATTGCGGCACCGGGCACGCCCCTCGCCCTGGATCTTTCCGGCGCCCTTTCCCGCGCCAGGAACGAGAATCCCATGCTCCACGCCGCCAAGGCCCGTGTGGAAGAGCGCCGCGGACTCATCACCAGCACCCGTGCCGACGCCCTCCCCCAGTTGACGCTGGTGGGCGACTTCACCCGCACCCGGGACGTGTCCCTCCTCAACAGCAGTTTTGCCAAGGATGCGGCGATGTTCGGTCTGGCCCCGGACTCCCTGGTGGGAGCACAAAGCCTCTACACCACCCAGGCCAACCTGACCCAGCCCCTGTTTTACTGGGGCAAGCTGGGCACGGCCATCGACATTGCCAGGATGGGAGAGAGAGAGGCCGGCTTCTCCTACACGACCTCGGAGCTGGATGTCCTGCACGGTGTCGCCAAGGCCTATCTGGCGGTGCTTTCTGCCCAAGCCGAGCAGGAAGTCATCGAGACCCGGCGGAAGACGGCGGAACAGTTCGCATCGGATGTGAAGGCCAGACTGGAAGCCCAGACGGCCACCGAGCTGGACCGCCTCCGCGCCGAGAGCGAACTGCTGGCTGTGATTCCGGATTCGCTTCAGGCCGAAGCCGATGTGAGGCGGGCCATGGAGGTGCTGAACGGGCAGCTGGGGCTGGATCCCAGGACGCCGATCGTCCTTGAGGGCCTCGGATTGCCAGAGATCGCTGGCAAACCTGCGGGTGCGGAGCGCAGCGAACTCGCCCAGCTGAAGCAGCAGGAGGCGATGTACCTCGCCAACGAAAAAATCATCATCTCGGACCTGCGTCCGAAATTCGATCTCAGCGCCAGCTACGGCTACCAGTCGGGCAAGACGGACCTCCTTTTCAAGGAGCCCTACGACACCTGGAAGGTGAGCGTCACGATGAAGTTCCCGATCTTTGACGGGCTGCGCAGCTCGGGCAAGCGGGCCCAGAATACGGCCCAGCTCGAACAGGTGAAGCAGTCGCGCATTGACCGCGAGCGGGCTGTGGCCATCGAGCAGAGCACCGCCGATCGCGAGTTGGAGAAGGCCATCGCCATGAACGAGGCCGCCCGGAAAGCCCATGACGCCGCCCTGGAGGCCCTGCGCATGAGCCGGGATTCCTTTGACCAGGGTCTCATCACCTCCCTCGATCTCCTGCTGGCGGAGCGGGCCGAACGCCAGGCCGAGAGCCAGCGGCGCCGCGCCGAACTGGGCCTCTGGTCCACTCGCTTCGATCAGCGCCGATCCCTCGGACTGCCCCCCCTCTGACGCCGACGACATTCCCGGAGCCGACCATGAACCGCAGAACCCTTCTTTACGTCGCCGTGCCCATCGCCGTCATCGCCGGCGCAGCCACCTACCACCGCAGCCAGAGAAACCAAGAGCTGGACCACCAGGCCAAGGTCAAGTCTGAGGGTCTGTTGGTGGTGACTCTGGTACCGGTGGAAGAACGCACCTTCCATCCCGCCGTTCCCTTCACTGGCACCCTTCTGGCGGTGAATCGCGCCGAGCTCAAGGGCGAGGTGACCGGCCGCATGACGCGCGTGGCGGTTCAGGAGGGTGATACGGTCGCCGCCGGCGCGCTGCTTGGCGCCCAGGACGAGGACGACAACCTGCTGGGTGTCCAAGCTGCCGAGGCCCAGCTGACCCAGGCCAGGGTCCAGGCGTTGCAGGCGCAGCGGGACAACGACCGCGCCATCACCTTGCTGGAGAAGCGGAGCATCACCAAACAGTCAGCCCAGCAGGCCGAGACCGCGTACCACGCGACCCGGGCCGCCGTTCAGGCCGCGGAAAGCAACCTGGGTCTGGCGCGCCTCCGATTGAAGAAGGCCCGCATCACGGCCCCCTTTGCGGGCCAGGTGGCTCGGCGGCTGGTCCAGCCCGGCGAGATGCTGAACCCCGGCCAGTCCGCCTTCGAAGTGGTGGACAATCGCAAGCTGGAGATCCAGGCCAACCTGTCCGCCGAGGTCATGGGGCTCGTGAAGCCTGGCTTGGCGGTCACCTTCCATACCGCAGGCATCGACCGGGCGGTGGATGGGCGCCTCACCCAGGTGAGCCCCTCTCTCTCCTCGGACGGGCGCACCCTCCGCGTCCGCATCGAAGTGCCCAATCCCGATGGCCAGCTCAAGGGCGGCCTCTTCGTCGAAGGCGTCATTCTCGGTGAGGGGGAAGTGAAGCAGGCCTCTCTGCCCGCCACCCTCCTCAAGGCTGAGGGCCGCGACGCGGATCTTTTCGTGGCGCAGGAGGGTGTGGCGCACCGGCGCAAGGTTTCGCTGGGGGTCGAACAGAACGGCTTCCGTCCCGTCCAGGGCCTGGCCCTGAAGGACCTGGTCATTGACAGCGGCAAGGACCTGGTCGGTGAAGGCACCCGCCTGCGAGTCATCAACAGTGCCACCGCGGGAGGAAAGTGACATGTTCCTTTCCGACTTCTCCATCCGCAGGCCCGTCTTCACCGTCTGCATCATGCTGGCCCTGGTGGTGCTGGGTCTCTTCTCGGTGAAGGGCCTGGGCATCGACCAATTCCCCAATACCGACATCCCCACGGTCACCGTCTCCATCATCTATCCCGGCGCCAGCCCCGAGTCCGTCAAGCAGGACGTCATCAAGAAGGTGGAGGAGGCAGTCAACCCCCTGGAGAAGATCAAGGAGATCTCGTCCACCAGCCAGGAGGGCCTGGGCACGCTCGTGATCCAGTTCCACCTGGGCCGTGACATCGACAAGGCTCTGGACGATGTGCGCACCAAGATCGGCCAGATCCGCCGGGACCTGCCGAACAACATCGAGGAACCCGTCATCTCCAAGTTCGACCCCGCCCAGCTCCCCGTCCTTTCGCTGGTGTTGAAGCCGGATGCCAAGCATGCGGACATGAACGACCGGGAACTGACCCGCATCGCCGAGGACTTCCTGAAGCGCCGCCTCGAGAATGTGAACGGCGTGGGCAAGGTGGAACTGGCGGGCGGCAGCACCCGGGAGATCCTTGTGCAGGTGGATCCCCAGGCGCTGGAATCCCGCGGTCTTTCTCTGACCGCGGTCATGGCGGCCCTCGGCAACGACACCACCGCCATCCCCAGCGGGAATCTGCTCCAGGGCCCGCGAGAGGTGTCCGTGAAAGTAGATGCCAAGGCGAAATCCGTGGATGCCTTCCGCCATGTCGTGGTGGGCAACAAGCTGGGCCGTCCCATTGAACTGCAGGAAGTGGCCACGGTGCTGGATGGCGTGAAGGAACGCCGGAGCCTGGCCCGCCTGGACGGACACGATGTGGTGGCCCTCGAACTGCAGCGCCAGGTCGGCGGCAACACCGTGGCCATGGTTGCCGCGGTGCGGTCGGCCCTGGAGGGCCTGAAGCCCGAGCTGGAGAAGCAGGGCGTGGAGGTGGTGACAGCCCGCGACAACGCCCGCTTCATCTCCGACAGTGTGGACGACGTGAAGGTCTCCATCTACCTGGGCGGCCTGCTCACCGTGATCATCGTCTTCTACTTCCTGAAGAGCTGGCGTTCCACCTTGATCACCAGCCTCACCCTGCCCGTGTCCGTAATCTCCACTTTCATCATCATGAAGGCACTGAACTTCACCCTAAACATGCTGACACTCATGGGCTTGTCCCTGGCCATCGGCATCCTCATCGACGACGCCATCGTGGTCCGGGAGAACATCACCCGCCACGCCGAGATGGGCAAGGACCACGTCACCGCCGCCCACGATGGCACCGCCGAGATCGGCCCCGCCGTCATCGCCACCACCCTGTCCATCCTCGCGGTGTTCGTGCCAGTGGCCTTCATGGGTGGCATCGTGGGCAAGTTCTTCTTCCCCTTCGGCATCGTGGTAGCCTTCGCCGTCGCGGTCTCGCTCTTCGTGAGCTTCACGCTGGATCCCATGCTCAGCGCCGTCTGGCCCGATCCCGAGCACGAGAAGAGCGCCGATGCCCATGTCCACTACCAGGGCCGGAACCTGATCATGCGCAGCGTGGAGGCCTTCAGCCGCATGCTCGACCGCTGGGAAATCTACTACAAGTCCGCCATCGAATGGGCCTTCGCGCACCGTTGGACCGTCATGGGCCTCGGCTTCGGGAGCTGGGTGCTGGCCATGGGGCTCATCGGCCTGCTCGGCAACAACTTCATGCCCGACTACGACCGGGGCGATCTGGCGGTGACCTTCAAGGCCGAACCCGGCTCCAGCCTCCAGACCACCCGCCAGAAAGCCGAGGCCATTGAGGCGCTCATTAAGGCGAACCCCAGCGTGGAGCACTCCTACACCACCATAGGCACGGGCCTCAACGGCACCATCAACACCGGCAACATCTACGTGAAGCTGAAGGAGGGACGCAGGCCCCACCACATCCAGATCCGCCGGAAGCTGAGGGATGCTCTCCGCGCCATTCCCGGCGTCGAAACCACCGTGGGAACGGTGAATGATTTCGGCCAGATGTCGCCCATCATGATTGCCGTGCAGGCGCCGGACCGGGAGTCGGTCATCCGCGCCGTGCCCCTGGTGAAGGAGGCCCTGCGCTCTGTTTCCGGGGCCGTGGACATCACCACCAGCCTGGACAGCGGCAAGCCAGAGCTGCGGCTCGTGATCGACCGCAAAGCGGCCTCGGATCTGGGCGTGAGCCCCTCCTCGGTGGCCCGGGTGGTGCGCCCCCTCGTCGACGGCGAGAAGGTGGCCAAGTACGAGGACGAGACCGGCGAGCAGCGGGACGTCCGCGTGCGCCTCTCCGACCAGGATCGGCGCCTTTCGACCCAGCTGGCCAACATGACTGTGGAGAGCACCAAGGACCTGGGCGGCGGAAAACATCCCCTCGTCCGCCTGGATCAGGTCGCCCGCTTCGAGGAGGGCATCGCCCCCGCCAAGCTCCAGCGCCACGACCTCATGGAAGAAGTGGAGATCGATGCCAACTTCGAGGGGGCCACCCTCGGCGAAGTGAGCAACGACGCCGCCAAGAAGGTGGCGGATTTGAAGGCCAGCGGGAAGCTGCCCGAAGGCCTGCGGGTGGAGTTCCTGGGCCAGACCCGGGACAGCAAGGAGACCGCTGGCTACATGGGTCAGTCCCTGCTGCTCGCCGTGTTCTTCATCTACTTCGTGCTGGCCAGCCAGTTCGAGAGCTTCAAACTGCCGATCACGATCATGCTCAGCTTGCCGCTTTCCATGGTGGGCATGGTCATGATGCTGCTGGTCACCGGCGACAACATGTCCATGATGACGAGCATCGGCATGATCCTCCTGATGGGCCTGGTGACCAAGAACGCCATCCTGCTGGTGGACCACGCCCTGCATCTGGAACGGGAGGAGGGCATCTCCCGGCGCCAGGCCATCATCCGCGCGGGCACCGTGCGGTTGCGTCCGATCCTCATGACCAGCTTCGCCATGGTCGGCGGCATGCTGCCCCTCTTCCTGGCCCTGGGTGCCGGCGCTGAGATGCGCGCCCCCATGGCCCGGGCCGTGGTGGGTGGTCTTATCACCTCCACCCTGCTGACCCTCATCGTGGTGCCAGTCTTCTTCGAGATCCTGGAAGACCTGAGCCTGGCCAAGGCCTGGGCCTGGATCTGCCGTCGCCTGGGCAGGCCCACGCCAGAACTCCCTGTCCAGCGACCCCTCGTGGAGGCCCCCGATGCCTGATTCATCTTTCTACGCCGCCGTGGAATCCCGGCGCACGATCCGGGACTTCCTGCCCGACCCCGTACCCCAGGAGACGTTGGACCGCTGCCTCGAGGCGGCTCGCCTAGCCCCCAGTTCCAGCAACCTCCAGCCCTGGGAATTCGTGGTCATCCGGGATCCGAAGGTACGCCAGTTGGCCATCGCCGCCTGTTTGGATCAGGTGCCCGCCAAGACCGCTCCGGTGCTGATCGCCCTGGTCACCCATCGGGATACCTGGCGCAGGAACCGGGACGAGATCCTGCGGATCTTCGAAAGCCGCGGCCCCCTTCGCAGGAGCCACGAGTCCTACTACCGGAAGATCATCCCGATGGTCTACCGCACGGGGCCCTTCGGCCTCCTTGGGCCGGTGAAACGCACCCTGTGCCGAATCGCCTCGCTCTTCAGACCCACGCCGAACTTGATGTCCCGCGCGGATATCCGCGTCATGGCCCACAAGAGCACCGCCCTCGCGGCCGCCACCTTCATGCTCGCCATGCGAGCGGAAGGATTCGATACCTGTCCCATGGAGGGCTTCGACCCCTGGCGGGCCAAGGCGCTGCTCGGACTTCCCCGGGGCGCCGAGGTGAGCATGTTCCTGGCGGCGGGGAAGCGCAGCGAGAAGGGTGTGTGGTGGGACCGGGCGCTCATGCCGAGGGATTGGTCAATCCGGGAGATCTGACGGCTCGTCTCCGGGCGTGGCTTGGGGCATTCTGGAAGATCAATGAATGTTTCGCCTCAAGACCTGAAGGATCTATTGTGCCTGGCGGATTCGCCGGCAGAAGCCTTTTCGGCCCCTGGTGCCCGGCTGAGGTGGATGTCCCCCTCCGCCCTGGCCCTGGTGCTGGCGCGGTGGGTGAGCCGGGAGGGCCGGCTGCAGTCCCTGTGGGTGGATGCCCCCAGCGAGGCCGAGGCACGCCTCCTGGCCCAGGACCTCCAGCTGCTCCTCCCCGGCGCGGGGGTCTCCCATTTTCCTGGTTTCGCGGCCTACGCCGGCGGCGAGAGCAGTCCACCGGGCATGGTGCTGCGGGAGCGCCTGTCGGCCCTGGTGGGCCTGCTGGAGCGGCGCGTCCAGGTGCTGGTCACGGGACCCCTCACGGCCTGCGAGAAGCTGCCCCACCCCACCTGGTTCCAGAGGCAGAAGCTGGAGCTGCGCAAGGGCGCCGAGGTGCCCCGCGAGCTGCTGCTGGAGACTCTGATCGCCCTGGGCTACCGGCGCAGGTCGATGGCTTCGGCCCCCGGGGAGTTCAGCTCCCGCGGCATGGTGGTGGACCTCTGGCCCGATCACCTCGAGCAGCCCTTGCGCCTGGAGACCTTCGGCGATGAGCTGGAGCGCCTCAGCCCCTTCGATCCCGATACGCAACGCCGCACCGGCGAGGCGCTGGAATCGCTCATGCTCTATCCGCGCTTCGAGGGAGATCGCGGCGATGGCGAGGTCCTGCTGGCGGCCGTGGCCTCCCGCGCGGACCGCACCCAGGACCCCGGCGACGACCTGGCCTTCCGCCGGGCACGGCTCGCCACCCACGGCCACTTCCCCGGCGAGGAACTGTTCCACCCATTGCTGGCCCAGCCCAAGGGGCAACTCGTCCATTGGGTGCCGCCCTGCCTGCGGGTGCGCCTGGACGGGGCCTGGGAGGAGGCCCTGCGGGAGGTGGAGAGGGCCCGCATCGAAGAGGGTCTGATCATGCTGCGCCGGGGCGGTGTGGTGTGTCCCGACTTCGAGGACCGATTCCTGTCCTCGGATCCCAGCCGTTGCACCCTCCTGCTCACCGAGTGGCAGAGCGAGGCCACGGTTCCCCTCGCCGCGCAGCCCGTCCGCGAATTCCAGGGCCGCCTTTCCGATCTGGCCGACAACCTCCAGGAACTGTCCCTGACAGGGCACCGGGTCTTCCTGGCGGGATCCACGCCGGGCATGCGGGACCGCTTCCAGGAATTCATCCGCGAACACGAGCTGCCTCAGGCCTATGGCACCGAGGTCGGCTGCCGGGCTCTGCACCTTTCCCTGAGCGCGGGCCTGCGCCTTAAGGAACCTGCCCTGGTGGTCTTCACGGAGCGTGAAGTCTTCGGCCGCAAGGCCATTCAGGCGGCGCCCAAGAAATCCCGCAGCACCGCCTTCCTGTCGGACCTGCGGGACCTCAAGCCCGGCGACCGGGTGGTGCACCTGGACCACGGCATCGGGGAGTTCCTGGGCTTCGACACGCTCATCGTGGGCGGCGAGGAGCAGGAGGTGCTGCAGCTGCGCTACGCCGATGGCGGCCAGCTCAACGTGAGCCTGGAGCGGGCCGACCTGATGCAGCGCTATACTGGTGCCGAAGGGCACCTGCCGCCCCTGGACAAGCTGGGCGGCGCCAGCTGGGCCAAGGTCAAGCGTCGGGCCAAGAAGGCCATCCGCGACATGGCCGACGAGCTGCTGAAGCTCTACGCCCAGCGCAAGCTGGAGAAGGGGCATGCCTATCCTCCGGAGGGGCCGGACATGGCGGCCTTCGACGCCAGCTTCCCCTTCACGCCCACGCCGGACCAGATCGAGGCCATCGAGGCAGTGAAGGCCGATCTGGAGTCACCGCGCCCCATGGATCGCCTCCTGGTGGGCGACGTGGGCTTCGGCAAGACGGAGGTGGCCATGCGCGCCGCGGCCAAGGTGGCGCTGGAGGGCAAGCAGGTGGCCGTGCTGTGTCCCACGACCGTGCTCTGCTTCCAGCACTTCCGCACCTTCAGGGAGCGCTTCGCGGGCTTTCCCATCCGCATCGAGATGCTCAACCGCTTCGTGGATCCAGCGGACCAGAAGCGCATCCTCCAGGAGCTGGGTGACGGCAAGATCGAGATCGTCATCGGCACCCACCAGATGTTGGGGGCCCGGGTGAAGTTCGCGGACCTTGGCCTGGTGGTGATCGACGAGGAGCAGCGGTTCGGTGTGGGCCACAAGGAGAAATTGAAGAAGCTGCGCCTCAACGTGGACCAGCTGGCGCTGAGCGCCACGCCCATCCCCCGCACCTTGCACATGAGCCTCACGGGCCTGCGGGAGATCAGCCTCATCGAGACGCCGCCCAAGGACCGCCTGGCCATCGAGACCGTGGTGGCGCCCTGGAGCGACGAGCTGGTACAGACGGCCATCCAATTCGAGCTGCGGCGCGGCGGCCAGGTCTACCTGGTGCACAATCGGGTGGAATCCATCGTGTCCATCGCCGCGCGGGTTCGCGAGCTGGTGCCCGATGCCCGGGTGGCCGTGGCCCATGGCCAGCTGACTGACGATGCCCTGGAGCAGGTGATGCTCGCCTTCATGGAAGGCCGGGTGGATGTGCTGGTGGCGACCACCATTGTCGAAAACGGCCTCGACGTGCCCAACGCCAACACGCTCATCGTCCATCGGGCCGATGCCTTCGGCCTCAGCCAGCTCTACCAGCTGCGGGGCCGCGTGGGCCGCAGTGATGTGCCGGCCTACGCCTACCTGCTGATCCCCCCCAAACACGAGGTCAGCGAGGAGGCCCGCAGGCGGCTACAGGCCCTGGAAGACTTCTCCGAGTTGGGTTCGGGCTTCCGGGTGGCGGCCATGGATCTGGAACTGCGCGGCGCAGGCAACCTGCTCGGCGGCGAACAGTCCGGCCACATCCACGACATCGGCTTCGAGCTCTACGTGAGGCTGCTGGAGGAGACGCTCCAGGAGCTCCAGGGCCAGCCCAGCGGCAGCTTCGAGGTCAAGCTGGAAGGACTGGCGCCGGGCGCCCAGATCGGCCGCCGTTGGATCGACCAGGCCAGCGAACGCCTGGTGGCCTACAAGCGCATTTCAAGGCTGCGGGAGGAACGGGATCTGGAATTGTACAAGCTGGATCTGGAGGACCGCTTCGGGCGCATCCCCGAAGAGGACGCGGACACCCTGCGCTTCTTCGAACTGCTCAAGGTCAAGCTGCGGGCCCAGGTGTTGGGAGTATCTGAGGTGGCTGTGGACAAGGGGCAGCTCAAACTGCGCCTGAGCCCCCAGACGCCGTTGGACCCTGTGAAGCTCATGGCCTGGGTTGGACGGACCAAGGGCGCGAGCCTCAGTCCCGATGGCGCCGTGCGCCTGCCCCTCCTCGGCACCCAAGATGGCCCCGTCCTTCAGGCCCAGCGCGTGCTGGCAGAGTGGGTTACCCTGGGCTGAGCTTCAGTTTGGAACGGGTCTCCGCCGCAGGAAGCCGCTGATGCCAAGGCCTTCCTGGACCAAGGGCAGCCGTTCGCCGGTAGAGCCCCGCTGTTCGCCGATCCCCGTAAGGGGCGGGTCCTAGAAGGACTAGCTTGAAGGTATCCCAGGGGATTCCCATGCTGCCCTTCCTGACCACCGAAGCTTCGGCCCTGATCCGAACGATCCATGCCATGGTCCTGTTGGTGTTCCTGGCCGCCTTCGCGCCCACAGCCCTGCGCGGCGAGGAACCCCGCCTCGTGGCGCTGCATGGCTTCGAAACCGCCGAGGTTCGCCAGCAGGGCTTCACCCTGCCCAGAGCCATGAAGGTCCACGTCTACGCCAAGGGTGGAGGGTTGCGTCAAATGGTGCACGCGTCCTCGGACAGCCCGTTGTTCGCCTATGGCTGGATCCTGAATGCCATCACCCGGGAGGTG
>CAIXHJ010000171.1 GCA_903919165.1 uncultured Holophagaceae bacterium | reverse complement strand
GGCCAGCTGATCCTTCGACAACGGCCCAAAGGGCGGGTGGGACCCCTGAGCGGTGACAGGCGTGAGCGTATTGGCCTGGGCTCCGAAGCCTCGGCCATCTTGGACGTCATTCACCAGCACAGCGTCCAGCCCCTTGTTCTTCAGTTTGGTCAGGGCATGTTCCAGATGGTTCTCGCTTTCGGCGGCGAACCCGAGAACCCACTGGTCGGAACGCCGCGAGGCGGAAAGCCGCGCCAGGATGTCGGGCGTTCGCACAAGTACCAGTGTTTCAGGCCCATCGCCCTTCTTCACCTTCTCGGAGGATGGGCATTCCGGCTTCTGATCGGCCACGGCGGCGGCGGCCACCAGGCCATCAGAATCCGCCCATCGGGCCAGGCTGGCCTCCAGCATCTGCTGGGCGCTGCGAACACGGATCGTCTCGACACCCCAGGGTGCCGGACTGTCTCCTCCGAGAACAAGTTGCACCCTCGCCCCCACGTCCCTGAAGGCCCGGGCCAGTTCAATGCCCATGATGCCGGTGCTGCGATTGGTAAGGGTCCGGACCGGGTCCAGATCCTCCCGTGTGGGACCCGCGGTGATGAGCACCCGCTGGCCACTAAGGCTGCGCTGCTTGGGCGTGCCATGCATTTGGATGGCCTCGGCGATGGAGGTCAAGTCGGCCAGCTTTCCGGAACCCTCTTCCCCGCAGGCAAGGACACCCTCGCCGGGGTCCACGACCACGTGGCCAAAGGACCGGAGCCGGGCCAGGTTGGCCTGTACGGCTGGATGTTCCCACATGCCAGTATTCATGGCCGGGGCCCAGATCACTGGGGCCCTTGTGGCCAGCAACACCGTGCTGAGCAGGTCGCTGGCCAGACCGTTGGCGGCCTTGCCGAGGATGTCCGCCGTGGCGGGGACCACCGCCAGCAGATCAGCCCAGCGGGCCAGTTCGATGTGCTCAATGCTGGGGCTCGCCCGCCATTCGCTCTGGTCGGGATTGGCGCCGTAGCAAGGCTCTCCTGTCAGGCTGGCGAGGGTGAGAGGCGTGATGAAACGCGCCCCGGCCTCAGTCAGGATGCAGCGGACCCGGTGGCCCTGGTTGACCAGCAGGCGGGCCAGCTCCGCGGACTTGTAGGCTGCCACCCCGCCGGTAATGCCGAGAATGATCTGCATCAGATGGCTCCAGGAAGGCCGTGCAATTTCCGGATGATTCCGATCTGCCCCAGGTGGTAGCTCTCGTGCATGAAGAGGAAGGCGACCACTTGCTCAAGGGGCTGCTCGATCCCCAGGGCCGGGTTCGTCGTCGGATGGTCCCAGTCGGTCAACTGCTGGAAGGCCGCCTTGAGAGCCTGATCGGCGGTCTGGAAGGCCTCCACCAGTTCAGGCCAGCCCAGGTGGGCTTTGGCTCCGGGGCCGCCCCTCGCATAGTGCTGCTCCCAGACGGGATCCTCCCGGAGATCCCCGCCGACCAGCCTCACCAGGCGCCGACGCGCGGTCACCAGGTGCCCCAGGATCCAGGCGGCCGAGGCCACCCCATTGGCGGACCGCTGGGAGGCCAGTTCAGGCGTGAGCCCGGCACCGTTCAGTTCCAGTAGCCGCACGTTGTTCCCGAAGGCCGATCGCCAGAGTTTGCCCCGTTCCATGGTCCCTCCCGGGAAAACCATTCATCCTACCTTCAATCATTGCCCGCAAGGCCACCTGGTGTTAGACTTCACGGTTCGGAGTGCCCATGACCCAGCGCACCATCGTTCGTGTCCCTGATGAAATCGCCAACAAGTACCGCTTCGTCGTGATTGCGGGCAAGCGCTGCGAGCAGCTGCAGCGGGGCGCCTTCCCCAAAGTCGAAGTCGTCGTGCCCGTAAACAAGCACGGCCAGGCCCAGGATGCGCCCAAGCTGGCCTCCTTCTGGGGTCAGGTGGCGGTCGCCGAAGTCGAAGAGAACCGAATCGCCTTCGAAGAGGCGGAAATCCTCACCATCGAAGACACGACCGTGGTACCCATCTCCGGGGAATGATCCCAGAGTCTTCCTCCAAAGCCCCCGCTTGGCCGGGGGCTTTTTCTTGAAAAATTGTCGTGGCCAAGACAAATCACTGTTGCGGCAGGGTCAATCGAACCACATAATTCAACGTCTGTTGAATTGAGAACCCATGCTCCACGCAATGTCTTCTCGTACCCGGGGGCCAAAGCCAACGAAGGTGGACCCCGATCAACTGCTGGACGCGGCTCAGGCTGTATTCGCCCAGGACGGGCTCCGGGCGGCCAGCCTGAGGGCCATTGCCCGCAGGGCAGGCTGTGATCCGGCCCTGATCTACTACCACTTCGGCAGCAAAGAGGCGTTGTTCACGGCGCTGCTCCAACGGCGATTCCCGGGGGTTCTCAAAGATGTGGAACGCTTGGCAGAGACCAGCGACTTGCGTCCCACAGCCCGACGGCTTTGGGAGGTGCTGCTGATCTACCAGCGCCACCTTGAAAAGGACCCCGGGATCCGTTCCCTCATCCGCGGCGAGATCGTGAAGGGAGCTGAAGGGGTCACAGCGCTTATTGAAGGACAGATGCGGCCAGTGGCCGCAGCCATCCGACGGGTTTTCGAGCAGGGCATCAAGCGGGGAGACCTGAGGAGCGACCTTCATCCGATGCTGGCGACCTTCTTCCTGGTGAAGATGCAGCTCGAGATCCTGGACGTCCTGCCCGTCCTCCTGCCCAGGTTCATGGACCTGCCTCCCGAAGCGGCGGTGGCGGAGGGTATGCGCGCCTGGTTTGACCTGTTCTGGCGAGGCGTCGCCCTTGACCCGGGCGCCCCACTGCCCCCCCTGCCCGACCACGTTGCTCGATGAGGATCCCCATGCGAATGCCTCTGCTGCCCACTCTGAAAGTTCTCACCGGGGGGACGGTCCTGCTGGTCACCGCCTGCCGAAGTCATGAGCCGACCCGCCTCAACCTCTCCGGCAACATTGAAGTGATCCAGGTGGAGGCCAGTTTCCGCGTCGCGGGCAAGGTCCTGGAACGCCCGGTGGACGAAGGTTACATGGTCAAGTCTGGCCAACTCCTGGCCCGGCTGGACGCCCAAGACCTGGAACAGCAAGTGGCCATGCGTGGCGCGGACGCAGCCACCGCCAGGGCCGCCCTGGACGCAGCGCTGGCTGGATCGCGCAAAGAGGAGATCGAGGCCTCTAAGGCCGCCTTGGAGCAGGCCAATGCCGACCTGAGGAGGCTGGAACCAGATGTGGCCCGCCTCCGCGATCTCCAGCAGCAGGGCATCCTATCCCTGCGCGACTACCAGGCCACCCAGGCTGCCTTCGAGGCCGCCCGGGGCAAGGTCCGGCAGGCTGATCAGCAGTACACCCTCGTGCGGCTAGGGCCCCGGAAGGAGGACCTTGACCAGGCGCGGGCCCGCTTTGAACAAGCCCAGCAGGCCCTGGCCCTGGCCCGGACCCAGCTGGGCTATGCGACCCTCACGGCCCCTGTGTCCGGCGTCATCCTGTCCAAGAACATCGAGCCCATGGAGTACGTCGCCCCAGGTACCTCGGTGGTGACCATGGCGGACCTGGGCCAGGTCTGGCTGCGCGCCTACCTGGAGGAATCGGATCTGGGCCGCGTAAAGGTGGGACAGAAGGCCTTTGTCACTACGGACACCTATCCGGGAAAACGGTACGAAGGCCGAGTCTCCTTCATCGCTTCCGAAGCCGAGTTCACTCCAAAGAGCGTCCAGACCCGCAAGGAACGAGCGAAGCTCGTCTACCGGATCAAGATCGATCTCCCCAACCCGGCCATGGAACTCAAACCCGGCATGCCCGCGGATGCCGAGATCACCCTGGAAGCTCGTTGATGGAAACCATCCGGACGCAGGCGCTGTCACGCCGCTTCGGGGACCTGGTGGCCCTGGACCAGCTAACGGTGTCCGTGGAGGAAGGGGAGATCTTCGGCCTCGTGGGACCGGATGGGGCCGGCAAGACCTCGACCATGCGCCTGCTGACGGGCATCCTCCAGGCCAGCTCCGGAGAGGCCTGGGTGGACGGACTCGACGTCCTGGTGGAAGCCGAGTCCGTCAAGAACCGCATCGGCTACATGGCTCAGCGCTTCGGACTCTACCCGGACCTCACGGTGCTGGAGAACATCGACTTCTATGCCGAGCTCTATGAAGTACCCAGGGCTGGCCGGAACGAACGGGTCGAGCGGCTCCTGGCCTTCAGCAACCTCACCCCCTTCAAGCGACGCCAGGCGGGCAACCTCTCGGGCGGCATGAAGCAGAAGCTGGGGCTCGCCTGCGCCCTCATCCACACGCCCCGGGTGCTCTTCCTGGACGAACCCACCAACGGCGTGGATCCCGTCTCCCGCCGGGACTTCTGGCGCATCCTCTATCAGCTTCAGCAGGAGCGGGTGACCATCTTCGTCTCCACGGCCTACCTGGATGAGGCGGAGCGCTGCAACCGGATCGGACTCCTCCACCAGGGCCGCCTTCTGGCCTGCGACACTGTGGACGGCGTGAAGGGACTGTTGAAGGGCGCGCTGCTGGAACTCCGCTGCGACCTCCCGCGGAAAGCGTCGATCCTCTTGCGCGCCGCGGATCTCGGCACCGTGGCCCTCTTCGGGGATCGAATCCACATCCTGGTGGAGGACGCGAATCGCGGGCGCAGCCTCATCGAGTCCGTCCTGAGTTCGGAGGGAATCCCCTGCCACGAACTGCGGGTGATTGAACCCACCCTCGAGGATGTCTTCACTTCGGCCATCCCCGGAGGCACCAGGTGACCGAGCTCGCTGTCACGCTGCGAAACCTGGAGCGACGCTTCGGAAACTTCGTGGCCGTGAACTGCATCAGCCTGGATGTGGGCCGGGGTGAGATTTTCGGCTTTCTGGGACCCAACGGCGCCGGTAAATCCACCACTATCCGCATGCTCTGCGGGCTTCTGGAGCCCTCCAGTGGAAGTGGCACTGTGGCCGGCTTCGATATCAGGACCGAACGGGAACAGATCAAGCGAAGCATCGGCTACATGAGCCAGAAGTTCAGCCTCTACGACGACCTCAAGGTGGAGGAGAACATCGATTTCTATAGCGGTATCTATCGGATCCCTCGGGATAAGAAGGCCGAGCGGAAGGCGTGGGTGCTGGAGATGGCGGGCCTCCAGGACCATCGCCGAACCCTGACGGGTTTGCTACCGGGGGGCTGGAAGCAGCGTCTTTCTCTGGGCTGTGCCCTGCTCCACGAACCGCAGGTCCTCTTCCTGGACGAACCCACCTCGGGTGTGGATCCCCTGAGCCGACGCACCTTCTGGGATCTGATCTACAACATGGCCGGCCGCGGCGTCACGGTCTTTGTCACCACCCACTACATGGAGGAGGCCGAGTACTGCGACCGCCTGGCCCTCATCTACCGGGGCGAGCTGGTGGCCTTGGGGACACCTGGCGAGATGAAGGGACACCTCATGGCGGACCAGGTGCTGTCCGTCTCCTGCGATCGCTCCCACGAAGCCCTGGGCGCCGCCTCCGAGGTGGTGGGCGTCAGAGACGCAGCCCTCTTCGGGCGGGATATCCATCTCATGACGGCAGACGCCGAGGCGCTCGCACCCCGCCTGAAACGCGAATTGGAGGCTTCCGGTTTCCGGGTGGACGCCATCGAACGGATCACACCCTCCTTGGAGGATGTCTTCGTGTCTCTCATCGAGGCCCGGGACCGGGCTGACGGCGAGCAGAAGGAGTTCGAGGCATGAGCCGCCGATGGACTATAAACCTCCGCCGCCTGGTGGCCGTGGCCAAGAAGGAGTTCATCCACGTCCTCCGCGATCCGCGCGCCCTGGGTATCGCCATCGTGCTGCCCATGATCATGCTGATGATCTTCGGCTATGCCCTCACGCTGGATCTGGACCGCGTGCCCTTGGCGGTCTGGGATCAGAGCCGCACGCCCCAGAGCCGGGAGCTGGTGCACCGCTTCGAGGGATCGCGCTACTTCTCCGTGGTGACGAGGAGCGGGAACTACCAAGAGGTGGAGGAGGCCATCGAGCACGGCCGGGTCCTCATGGCCCTGGTGCTTCCCGTCGACTTCGGCAAGCAGGTGGCCTCGGAGCGGCCCACCACGGTGCAGGTGCTGGCCGATGGCAGCGATGCCAACACCACCACCCTGGCCCTCGGTTATGCCGAAACTATCGTGCGGACCTACTCCCAGGAGATCCTCGTACGGAAGGTCCAGGGCAGGACCGGCAGCGCCCCTGCCCTGCCCATGGAGCTGCGCCCCCGGGCCTGGTTCAACACGGACATGGAGTCGAAGATCTTCATCGTGCCCGGCCTCATCGCCGTGATCATGATGCTCATCACGGCCCTGCTCACCTCTCTCACGGTGGCCCGGGAGTGGGAAACGGGCACCATGGAACAGCTCATCTCCACGCCGGTCCGCAGCAGTGAGCTGATCCTGGGCAAGCTCGCCCCATACTTCGTCATCGGCATGGTGGACATGCTGCTCTCCGTGCTCGCCGGGCGCTTCCTTTTCGACGTCCCCATCCGGGGCAACCTGCTGTTGCTCTTCACCGTCTCCGCCATCTATCTAGTGGGGGCGCTCTCCCTGGGCATCTTCATCAGCACCAAGGCCAAGACTCAGCTGCTGGCCAGCCAGGCGGCCTTTGTGGCCACCTTCCTGCCGGCCTTCCTGCTCTCGGGGTTCATGTTCGATATCGGGAACATGCCCAAGACTCTGCAGGTGGTGACCTACTTCATTCCAGCCCGGTACTTCGTGACCATTCTGCGGAGCCTCTACCTAAAGGGCACTGGCCTCGCCCAACTGTGGCCCGAGTGCCTGCTCATGGTGGCCTTCGGCGCCCTCATGCTCCTGCTGGCCATCCGCAGCTTCAAGAAGCGTTTCGCCTGAGGATTACCCATGCTCGAACGCCTGTACCACATGCTCATCAAGGAGTTCATCCAGGTGCTTCGGAACCCGAGGATGCGGGCCGTCATCTTCATCGTCCCCGTGGTCCAGGTGCTCATCATCGGCTATGCGGTGAACACGGATGTGCGCCATGTTCCCATGGCCGTCTACGATCTGGACCGGACGCCCGCCAGCCGTGATCTGCTCACGCGCTTCGAGGGCTCCGGCTGCTTCGATGTGGTGCGCCGCATCGCTGCGGAATCGGAGATTCAGGAGGTACTGGATTCGGGTGAGGCCAAGGCGGTGCTGCGCTTCAACCGCGGCTTCGCCGAGAACCTGCAGGGGGGGCGCAGCGCCCAGGTCCAGCTCCTGCTGGACGGCTCGGATTCGAATACGGCCAGTGTCATCCTGAGCGACGCCTCCCACATCGCCGCCGATTTCAACCGCACGATCATGGAGCAGCGATTCTCTTGGACGACGGGACTGCGCCTGGGGGCCGAACCCGTCACATTGATTTCGCGAGCCTGGTTCAACCCCAACCTCGATAGCCGCAACTTCTTCGTGCCCGGGGTCCTGGCCATGCTCGTGGCCGTGGTCTCCATCATCCTCTCCAGCATGGCCATCGTGCGCGAACGGGAGATCGGCACCATGGAGCAGATCATGGTGACCCCCATCGGACGGCTGGAGTTCATCCTGGGCAAGACCATCCCCTTCGCCCTCATCGGCTTCGTGGACGTTGCCCTCATCACCCTCATCGCCGTCTTCTGGTTCCAGGTGCCTCTCCTGGGCCATCCGGTGATGCTGTTCCTCGGCACCGGGCTCTACCTGCTCAGCACGCTGGGGGTCGGCCTCCTCATCTCCACCGTGAGCGCCACCCAGCAGCAGGCCATGATGACGGCCTTCTTCTTCATGCTGCCGGCCTTCATGCTCTCAGGGTTCGTGTACCCCATCGCCAACATGCCGGAGGTGGTGCAGTGGTTCACCTATCTGAACCCCCTCCGCTACTACCTCGTGATCATCCGGGGCGTGTTCCTGAAAGGCCTGAGCCTGGCTGTGCTCTGGCCGCAGCTGCTGGCCCTGGCCGCCCTAG
Source organism: uncultured Holophagaceae bacterium (assembly GCA_903919165.1). GTDB lineage: Bacteria > Acidobacteriota > Holophagae > Holophagales > Holophagaceae > Geothrix. The sequence goes on along the minus strand of CAIXHJ010000171.1, from coordinate 11,361 downwards.
GCAGCACCATGCTGATCCTGGCCGCCGGGCGGTTCCGGAAAACCATGGCCTGAACAGTTGCCATGTGAACCCTCACATGTGATGAGGCATTGGATTCATGGAAAGACATAGCTCGACAAGCTGAGGCTGCCCAACTGCCAGCCATCAAAAAGGGGCTCCGGCGGTCCGCCTGCGGCACCCAGGGCCACGAAAAGCGGATCCAGGTGTTCCGTGGTAGGCACGGATTCAGCCGATCCAGGGGCCTGTCTCCAGTCTGCCAGGGCCTCGACATCGCCTGCGGCCAGCCTTTGGCGGATCCACCGCTCGAATCCGAGGCTCCAGGACGCGGGTCCGGAGGTCCCTCCCCAGTCTAGAAGACGGAGGTTGTGCACGATTCCGCCACTTCCGAGGATCAATACGCCGCTCTCCCGAAGCGGTGCCAGGGCCCGCCCCGCCGCCAGAAGTAATTCCGGCGTCCGGTGCAGTGGAAGCGAGAGTTGAACCACGGGGATGCTTGCCTCTGGCATGAGATACCGCAGGGGCACCCAAACCCCATGGTCAAGGGGACGCTTGGGGTCGAGCACTGCCTCCAGACTGGCTCCGCCCAACAAGGCTGCCGCCTCTTTGGCGAGTTCCGGGCAACCTGGGGCTGGATAGTCCAGGGCATAAAGCTCCGCCGGGAATCCCCCGAAATCGTGCATCACGCCGGGAATCTCTGCCGAGGAGAGCTGGAAGGGCCCTGTCGCCTCCCAATGGGCGGAGCAAACCAGGATGGCGCGGAGGGGTGGCAGCCGCTGACCGAAGGCCGAGATCGCCCTGCCCCAATCACCTCCATCCAAAGCAAGCATGGGAGACCCATGTGCCAGGAACAGGGATGGAGGAGCGACTGAATACATCATGCAACCATCATCCGTCTCCAGAATGCGTGTTTCAACTTCTTTTTGAAGGCTCCACTGGCCAACCTTCACTTCGTCAGGAGCCATCTAGGGGTAAGCTAAGGCCAATCCCTGGAGTGCGCATTGAATATCAGACTTGGTGTGAACATCGACCATGTGGCCACCCTGCGGCAGGCCCGCGGGGGGCATGAACCCGACCCCGTGGCTGCGGCCCTGCTGGCCCAGAGTGCCGGCGCCCATGGCATCACGATCCATCTCCGAGGGGATCGGAGACACATCCAGGAGCGGGATCTCCGAGTGCTGAAGGAGGTTCTTGCGGTTCCACTCAACGTGGAATGCGCGGCGACAGCCGAGGCGATGGAGGCCATCATCCCCTACAAACCTTCCTGGGTGACCCTGGTCCCCGAGAACCGAGAGGAACTCACGACCCAGGGAGGCCTGGACGCCGTCTTCCTCCAGGGGGTGCTGAAACCTGTCGTGAGAGAACTCCGGGTTGCTGGCGTCCACGTAAGCCTGTTCGTCGACCCCGTGCTCGACCAGGTGAAGATGACCGCCAAACTGGAGGCCGATGCGGTCGAGCTGAACACGGGAACCTACTGCGACCTGCCCATGGACTCCGACCCTTCCCTCGAACTGGGCCGTCTCCACGATTCGGCAAGACTGGCTAGCCGCCTTGGACTCAGGGTGCTCGCCGGGCATGGCCTCAACCTGCAGAACGTGGGCCCCGTGGCCGCGATCCCTGAAATCGAGGAGCTGAATATCGGGCATAGCCTCGTTGGAAGGGCCGTGCTTGTAGGCCTGGAACGCGCCGTGGAAGAAATGATAAGGGCCATGGGAGAGGCCCGGTCATGAGCACGGTCCTCGTGGTGGATGGCGATCCGAGTGTCCGCCAGATCCTGAGAGAATTCATCGAGCTGGAAGGGCATCGGGCAATCGAGGCGGCTGACGCGACCTTTGCGAGGCAGGCCATGGCTCAGGAAACCGTGGATCTCATCTTTCTGGATGTCCTCATGCCCGGAGAGAGCGGGATGTCTTTCTGCCATTGCATCAAGGACGATCCGGAATGCCGGGGCATCAAGGTCATCCTCCTCACGGGCTTCGATGGAGAGCGGTCATGGCAGCAAGGGCTCCGATGCGGGGCGGACATGTTGGTGGTCAAGCCCGTGAATCGTCAGCGGATCAAGGTTCTGCTTGAAGAGCTCCTTTCCCCCGAGGACCGGGCATGAGCAATCTCCGTGGCGCGCTGGACAGCATCTCCCTGACAGATGTGGCCCAGCTGCTCCATGTCAACCGCAAGACTGGCCTGCTCCAGGTGAACTCCAGCAAGGCAAGCGGTGTGCTTTATTTCTCCAGTGGCGAGGTGATCCACGCAGAGACGCTGTCTTCCCAGGGGGAGGCGGCGGCTTTTGAAATCCTTGAGTGGGCGACCGGGTCTTTCGAGTTCCTGACCACCCAGGTGCAGATCCACGCATCCATCCGTCGCACGGTTCCTGATCTGCTCATGGACTCGGCCCGAATCCAGGACAGCCGAAAGCGCCTGAGCACGATCTTCCCCAGGTTGACCGCCGTGCCCTGGCCCACCCTCCCAGCGCCACAGCTCCTGGAAGGCATAAAGCTCTTCGTGGAGGAGCGTCGGATCCTGCCCTACTTTGATGGCTACCGGGATTTCAAGGACGTCATGGCTGCCTCTGGACAGCACGATGTGGCGGTTCTCCAGGCTGCGGCCATCCTCAAGAATGCTGGACGCCTCGAAGTGCTGGAACCGGATGCCTACGTTACGGTCGTACTTTTGAAAACCAGCTTTTTTAACAAGGGAGATCACCTTGAACTGTCCAAGGCCATGGAGGGCTGGTGGAACGTTCTGGGCCCCTATCGCCATGGCATCCGCAACCTGCGGGTGATCTGGCCCGATGGACCCGCGGTGGAACGCGTGGAATTCGCCGCTGGTCTTGCCGATAAACTGGTGGCCATTCCTCGGGAACTTCTGCGGGCCTGGGGGTTGACTGAAGGATCCCATGTGAAGGTGAGACCCGCACCTTGAGGCCCAGAAGGGGTTCCCATGACTCAAGCTCTCGAAGAACAGCCGTCGGACGGCACCCCCGACAATCTGGTGGCCGAATTCCAGGCCAGGCGGAATCGCCTCGACCAGCATTTACTGAGCCTGGTGCAGCGCCTCACGGATCTCCGGCTGGAGCTTCAGGGGGATTCCCAGGCCAGCCTGAACCTGTTGACCGAAGCCGCCCAGGACATGGCCAAGGGCCGGATTTTTCGGAAGATCGACATCGAGGCCAAAGAAGCACTAGGCGCCCTCGTCTCGAGCCTTAACCGGACTCTGGTGAACCTCCAGCAGTTGGACGCCTCGGCGGAGCACCAGGGCACCCAGGTTCCAGGGCTGACGGATCAACTGGACGCCATCGCGTCCGACGCGGAGGAATGCAATCAGAGCGCGATGGATCGCCTGGACACTCTGATGGTGGCCTCGGATGATGCCACACGAGCCGTGCAGGCCTGCCAGGACGGGCTCGTTCGGCTGAACGGGCACCAGGCTAACCTCCACTCCGCCATGTCCAGATTCCTGGATCGGGTCGTCGCCGGAGAAAACCAGAACGCCCTCGCTCAGGAAGTGCTCGAGTATATTTTCGCGCACCAGGTTGCCACTCCTGCCAACGAACTGGACCTGGCCCCAGTCCAGGACCACCTCCAGAAAGTCGGCGACGAGGCTTTCGAGATCCTGAACATTCTGCAGTTCCAAGACATCACGCGCCAGAAGATGGAGGAGGTGGTCATCCTTCTGAAGCAGTTCCAGAGCGGCCTGACTCGGCTCCTCGTGATCTTCGACATCCGGACGGAGGATCTGGGAGCGCAAACATCCTCGGATCGGAGGGTCGCCATCCAGGATCGCATCTTCGATGCCAGCCTCGAAGCGAACCACCGGAAAGTCGGCCTCGACGACATCACCGCCCAGTTCAAGAAGACCAGTGGGAGCTGAACCTCCGGCCTTCCGATCAGACCAACAGGATTTCCAGCTCACCCAGTCCATCGATGCCACAGCGGACCCGATCGCCCGCGACGATGGCGCCGACGCCGGCAGGCGTTCCCGTGAAGATGAGGTCGCCAGGCGCCAGTGCCACAAAGCCAGAGATGTGCGCGAGCACTTCCGGCACGCTCCAGATCATCTGGGACAGATTGCCCCGCTGTTTCTCCATGCCATTCACGGACAGCCAAATGGCCCCCGTTTCCAGGTGCCCGCACACCGAGACCGGAGTGATGGGGGAGATCGGCGCGGACTGATCGAAGCCTTTGGCCGTATCCCAGGGTTGCCCCTTCTCCTTGGATTTCGCCTGGAGGTCGCGCCGGGTCAAATCAAGGCCCACCGCATAGCCGTAGACGCAGTCGAGCGCTCCCGGCACGGAGATGTCCCGTCCTCCCTTCGCGATGGCCACCACCAGTTCCACTTCGTAGTGGAGATTTGAAGTGGCCGGCGGATAGGTGATCTCCCCGCCACGAGGCACCACCACGTCATGGGGTTTCCCGAAGAAAAAGGGGGGCTCGCGGCTGGGATCCATGCCCATCTCCCGGGCGTGGTCGGCATAGTTGCGTCCGACGCAGTAGATCCGGCGAACCGGGAAGAGTGCAGAGGTTCCGTGGACCGGAACGAACGGACAGGCGGGAATGGGGACGACGGATTCCATGGACATACTCCGGTGGTTCTCGGTTCAACACTTCGCCCTGGGATGGGCCTTTTCGTAGGTCCTGGCCAGTTCCTCCAGCCCCAAGTGAGTGTAGCGCTGGGTGGTGCTGAGGCTCGCGTGGCCCAGCAACTCCTGGATGGCCCTCAGGTCCATGCCGCGGTTGAGCAGGTGGGTGGCGAAACTATGCCGTAGCGCATGGGGACTTACTCTCGACCGGACTGCGGCCGCTTCCAGGGCGGATCGCAGCAGGGCCCGCACACTGGTGGGCGTGAGACGGCCCCCGCGCTGGTTCAGGAAGAGGGCCGGAACGGCCGGGAGCGTTTTGGCACCCAGGAACGCTGAACGGAATTGGAGGTAGGCATCCAGGACGGTGGCCGCCTGCGTGTGGTAGGGAACCAGACGCTCCTTTCGCCCCTTGCCCATCACGCGGAGGGTCCGCTGGTCTGTGAGCAGATCTTGCAAGTCAAGCCCCACCAGTTCGGAGACCCGCAGGCCCGATGCGTAGAGCAGTTCCAGCAGACAGGCAAGCCGGGAGGATGGGAAATCGACGGTAGGAGGAAGATCCAGGAGGGCCCGGCTCTCCCCTTCCGTGAGGAAGGCCGGAAGGCGTTTAGGCTGTTTGGGATTCCTCAGACCGGAAGCGGGGTCCCTGGCGATCCGCCGAGTCTCCCACATCCACTTGAAGAACCCTCGGACGGTAGAGAGGATGCGGGCCTGACTGGCGGGATCCAGGCCCCTGTCACCGAGTTCAAGAGCGAACCCCCGCAGGGTCCTCGGAGTCACTTCCCAGTTTTTCCAACGGTTACGTGCGGCATGGTCAAGGAGTTTCCCAAGATCGCCCGTCTGGGCACGTACAGTGTGGGGCGACACGCCTCGGGCGCGCTGCTCGAGGTGGAAGGTCTGGACCCCCTCGTTCAATGGAATCGCACCCTCCCCTGTTAACATGCCGTCACATCCCCGAGTGTCTGGAGTCATTGTGGCGCAGCCCGTCGAAACCATTGCCCAGCTTTTCTATCGAGCCGTCCAACGAGACCTCCCGGACGCCTTGGCCTTCAAGCGCAATGAGGCCTACGTTCCCATCTCCCATGCCGAAATGGTGGCCCGGGTCGAGCGCCTGGCTCTCGCCATGTCCGCCCGGGGACTCCAAGCCGGGGATCGTGTGGCGATCATGTCCGAGAACCGTCCTGAATGGGCGATCGCTGATTTCGCCTGCGCCATCCAGGGACTTCCGGACGTCACCATCTACGCCACCCTGAATGCCCCACAGGCCGCCTTCATCCTCAAGGACAGCCAATCTCGCTGGGTGCTCTGCTCCGACCGGGCGCAGTTGGACAAAGTGGTTGCCCATTGGGACCAGCTGCCGATGCTGGAGACAGCCGTTCTGTTCGATGGCGATCTGCCTGAAGACACCGGACGCAACCTTATTCGCTGGGCAACCCTCCAGGAGGAAGGTCAGGCCATGGAGGTCCGTCGCCCCGAGGTGAGAGGCTGGGCCGATCAGCGGAAGTCCTCCGACCTCCTGACGCTCGTCTACACCTCCGGCACTACGGGAGATCCCAAGGGCGCCATGCTCACCCACGGGAACCTCGTGTCCAATGTGCTCGACGCAGAGGCCGCCGTGCACTTCACGGATCATGAACGGGCCCTGAGCTTCCTGCCCCTCACCCACATCTTCGAACGCATGGCCAGCTTTTTATGGATCCACATCGGCGCCGGCATCTACTACGCCGAGAACGTCAACACCGTCGCGGCCAACCTGCTGGAGGTCCGCCCCACCGTCATGGCTTCCGTGCCCCGCGTCTACGAAAAGATCTTCGCCAAGATCTATGACACGGTGGCCTCCGGCAGCCTCATCAAGCGCCTGATCTTCCACTGGGCCATGCAAGCGGGCCGCCAGGCCCTGCCCTTTCTCCTGAAGGGGCAGGAGCCGCCCTCCTGGAAGGGCGCGTGGTACAGCACCGCCCGCCGCATCGTCTTCGAGAAGATTCGCCAACGCACGGGAGGCCGCCTGAGGATAGCGGTCAGCGGCGGCGCCCCCCTCAGCCCAAAGATCATGGAGTTCTTCTGGATCATGGGTATTCCCATCCTCGAGGGATACGGTCTGACCGAGACGAGTCCTCTCATCACCGCGAACCGTTTCGGAGAGGTGGTACCCGGCTGTGTGGGCCGCCCCATCTACGAGGAGTGGAACGGCCGCCCTTTCGTGAAGATCGCGGAGGACGGCGAGATCCTCTGCCAAGGCCCCAACGTCATGGTGGGCTACTGGAACAACGAGAAGGCCACCCGGGAAGCGATCGATCCGGACGGCTACTTCCACACCGGCGACATCGGACACAGGGATAACCAAGGCCGCCTGTACATCACGGACCGGAAGAAGGAACTCATCATCACCAGCGCTGGGAAGAATGTCGCACCGCAACCCATCGAGAACCTCCTCAAGGATGACAAGTACGTCTCGCAGGCCGTCCTGATCGGGGACCAGCGCAACTTCCTCACCGCTCTCATCGTCCCGAACTTTGACAGCCTGGTGCGCTGGGCAGGCTACAAGAAGATTTCATTCTCCTCCCACGCTGAACTCATCCGGAACCCCCTCGCCATCGCTAAGGTGGGAAGCCGGGTGGAGCGCGTCAACGTGCAATTGTCGAATTATGAACGCATCAAGAAGTTCTCCCTGCTGGAACACGAGATGACGCTTGAGGGCGGCCAGTTGACCCCCTCCCTCAAAGTGAAGCGCCGGGTCGTGAACCAGATGTACGCTTCCCAGATCGAAGGCATGTACAGCCAATCAAAGGATTGACCTTACACACGACCCTTGCTGATGTAGCGCCGCAGGGCCTGCTCCGTCTCGGGGAATTGCAGCCCGGCGTTCTTCGCGATCCTCATGGCTTCCTCGAGGGGCATACCCTTATCCAGTACCAGCCAGGAACAAGCTACCGCCGAGGCCCGGTTGCCGTCGTTACAGTGGATCACTACCTTGGAACCTCGCGGCAGCTCCCTCAGGAAGGATCGCAGGAAATCGAAGTCCCCGGCTGGTGGCGTCCTTGTAATGGCGTAGCGCATGTACTGGACGCCCAGCTCCTGCAGTCGGGAAGCTTCGGATTCGCAATTCAGGTTGGGTTCGCCGTCCCTCCTCAGATCGATCACGTGCGTGACGTGCTGTTTCCTGATCGCATTGTAGGTCTCCTCATCGGGAACCCCGCGATGCACGAAGATGCCGGGCCGCACCTCCACGGCGCCCGGGATGGCTGAGTCCTGGGCCTGGAGCACCAGGGCTGGGAGTAAGAGGATCAGGGCGCGAGACATGTAACCCTCCGCGAATTCGCCTGGATCGCCAGGCTGGTCCGCGGAAACCACCGTTTAGGCCAGAAGCCAGGGACCCCAAGCCATAACGGGCGGGTCTCCACACTCCCTAATGTAGGCAACTAGGTCAGCTATGCAATGTTTTGAGTCATGGGGATTTGCATTAAAATCCACAACAAGGAACATTACCCATGTGCTGAACGATTGCTGGAATCAAACAGTCCTGGAGAAGGGCGTCTTGGCACTGAGCTTGGCCAGGTAGGCATCAAAGGGCTGCACCAGGTTGCGTACGAACCGCCGCCCCAACAGGGTGATGAAAATCCCCTCGGGGCGCACCTCTACGGTGCCCTGGGACACCTCTTCCCGAAGCTGCGCCACTGCGTCGGCGAAAAGCACCGTGCCATCCACCCCGAAGCGCTGCTTCAGCTCGGACCAGCGCAGCTCGAAGTGGCCCATGAGGTGGTGGATGACCCAGCGGCGCAACTCGTCGTCCTCGGAGAGCCGATGACCCTTGTGGACCGCCAGATGCCCATCCGTGAGGCTGCGCTCCCACTTGGCGAGGATCTTCTCATTCTGCGCGTAGACCCCGGCCACGTTGGAGATGGCGCTGGGACCGAAACCCACCAGGTCCGAACCGGCAGACACCGCATAGCCCATGAAGTTGCGGATGAGGCGGCCCTCCTGCACGGCCTTGGCCATGGGGTCATTGGGGTGGGCGAAGTGGTCCATGCCGATGGGTACATAACCCGACTTCTCCAGGATGTCTGAGGCCAGCAGCAGGAGGTCCAATCGCAGGTCTGGCGTAGGCAGGGTCTCGGACGGAATGCTGCGCTGGAAGGGCATGATGCTTGGCAGGTAGGCGAAGCCGTAGACGGCCATGCGGTCAGGCGACAGCTCCAGAGTGGATTCCAGTGTGCGACGGAAGGTATCCATGGTTTGTCCCGGCAGGCCGTAAACCAGATCGAGGTTCACGCCCTCGAAACCCAGCTCCCGGCACTGGCGCATGGCGGTGAGGGTGTGGTCCCAGGTCTGGCCACGGGTGATGAGGGCCTGGACGCCCTCGTCCAGATCCTGTACGCCGAAGGAGACCCGGTTGAACCCCATGGCTCGCAGCGCGGGCAGCTGGTCCGGTTCCAGGTAGGTGGGGTCCACCTCGATGGCGATTTCCGCTCCTGGAAGAAACTCGAAGCGGTCCTTGAAAAGCTGAAAAGTGCGCCTGAGGTCCGCCGTATGGAGGTAGGTAGGCGTGCCACCGCCCCAGTGCAGCTGGAGGGCTTTGCGGCGGTCCTTCAGATGGGAGCAGACGAGGTCCAGCTCCTTCGTCACGGCCTCGAGGTAGGCCTCCACGGGATCGTACTGGGGACTCACCACCACGTTGCACCCGCAGTAGGCGCAGCGGCGTGGGCAGAAGGGGATGTGCAGGTAGATCGAAAGGGCCTCATCCTTGCGGGTGGCCGCACGGTCCAGGGCCGCCAGGACTTCGGGTTCCGGGAAGTCGTCAGACCAGACCGGGGGCATGGGATAGCCCGTATAACGCGGACCGGGCCGGTCGTAGCGACGGATGAGATTGGCGAGCTGGTTCATGCCTTCACCTCATCAAGGACTGCCGCCACCACGGCGGGGTCCGTCTCGGGCACTAGGCCATGGCCCAGGTTGAAGATGTGGGGATGGCCCTTCATGGCGTCCACGATAGTACGGGTCTTCCGTCTGGCCGTGTCAGCCCCCGCCAGCAGGGCGATGGGGTCCAGGTTGCCCTGCAGCACCATTCTGGGGAAGCGGCGCCGGGCTTCACTGATGGGCACCTGCCAGGGCACGGCCAAGCCCTTGCAGGGCAGGTCGTTCAGGGCATCCGGCAGGTAGCCCGTGCGGGCAAAGAACAGGGTCGGTGCGGCGGTCACCTGGGACAAGGTGCGCGCCACCGCTGGCAGGGCGAAAGTCGCATAGTCGTCGGCGTCGAGTTCGCCCGCCCAGGTGTCGAAGAGCTGCACGCCCTGTGCGCCGGCCTCGATGTGCAGGTTCAACAAGCGAGCGGCGGCGTCTGCCAGCTTGTCCATCCATTTGCGGGCCAGCACGGGCTCCTGGTGGATGAAGGCCTTGGCCTTGGACCAGCTCTTGCTGCCCTTCCCTTCGATGCCGTAGGCCAGCAGGGTCCAGGGCGCGCCAGCGAAGCCGAGCATGGTGACCTTGGCCGGAAGCTCGGCCTTCACCTTGCGGATGGCTGCACAGACGGGCGCGAAGACTTTTTCATCCAGAGGGCGGTCGATGTCGATCTGGTCCAGGGTCTTGCCGATGCGCGGTCCACCTTCGGGAATGGTCACTTCGCAACCAAGAGCATCGAGGATCACCAGGATATCGCTGAAGATGATGGCGCCATCGATCTGCGGGAAGCGGCGGATGGGCTGCAGGGAGACCTCCGCGGCCAGGTCCGAGTCATTCAGCAGCTGCTCGAAGGTGGCCTTGGCCCGGATGGCGCGGTACTCGGGCAGGAAGCGCCCCGCCTGGCGCATGAACCAGACCGGGGGCTTGTCGAGGGTCTCGCCATTGAGGACGCGGAGAAGAGGCTGAGTCATCACATCACCAGGAAAGCCATTCACCGCAGAGGATGCAGAGAACGCAGAGTTAAAACACAAATTGCTAAAGAATTAGGCGAAGTCTTTGGCCACATTGGCCACGGCCTTCCTGAAGTGGGCCAGTTCGGGTTTGCCATGGGCGGAACTCAGGAAGGCCACTTCGTAGCCGCTGGGCGGCAGGTAGACGCCCTGGCCCAGCAGGGCCTTGTGCAGGCGGTTGAAGCTGCTGATGGCCTCGCCCTTCACCGCATCGCTGCGGCGGACGCCATCCTGGAACAGGGGCCAGAGCAGGCTGCCGTAGCGGGGGCAGTGGAGGCCGGGGATGGTCTCGAAGGTCCCTGCCCACTTCTCGGAGCTGGTTTCCAGACTGGAATAAAAGGCGGGGGTCAGCTTCTCCATCGTGGCCAAGCCGGCGGCCATGGCCACGGGATTTCCAGACAAAGTGCCCGCCTGGTAGACCGGGCCATCGGGCGCGACCACACCCATGATGTCCTTGCGTCCACCGTAGAGGCCCACGGGCATGCCGCCGCCAATGATCTTGCCGTAGGTGCCCAGGTCCGGTGTGATCCCCAGCCGCTCCGCTGCGCCGCCGGGGGCCACGCGGAAACCGCTGATGACTTCGTCGAAGATGAGGACCACACCATGCCTTGAGCACAATTCGCGCAGACGCATGAGAAATTCGGGGCGCTGGAGCAGCAGACCATTGTTGGCGGGGATGGGCTCGATGATGGCCGCAGCAAGCTCGTTGCCTACTTCCGCGAAAGTGCGTTCCAGGGTCTCCAAGTCATCCAGCGATACCACAGAGGTCAGCTCGGCGATGGCCTTTGGCACCCCGGCGCTGGTGGGAGCGCCGAAGGTGACGAGACCCGAACCAGCCTTCACCAGCAACCCGTCGCTGTGGCCGTGGTAGCAGCCCTCGAACTT
>CAIXHJ010000170.1 GCA_903919165.1 uncultured Holophagaceae bacterium | reverse complement strand
CTACAACTTCCCCCAGGGCCGCGTCACGGACCACCGCGTGGGCGTCACCATCTACCAGATCGACAGCTTCATGGGTGGCGCCATCGAACCGATCATCGAGCCCCTGCGCACCGCCTTCGAGGCGGGACGGTTGCAGGCCCTGGAGGCCTGAACCTACTTCCTCAAGGTCACTCTCTCCGCCGTGGTCAGACTGAAGGAAATGGGTTTGCCGGCAGGGATTCGGATCACAGTGTCGGCCGTTCCTGCGGCGACGGCGGTTCCTGCCGCGGCACCGAGGGCGGCGCCACCCAGGGCATGGTCGTTCTTGTGTTTGTTGTCGGCCAGGATGCCGATGAGAGCGCCGAGGGCCGCGCCTCCGCCGATGTACTTGGCGTTGCGCTCGCCCTTGGCAGTGGCCACCACCACGTGGGTGTCCGTATCGATGCCAATCCCGGCGATCTCTGTGAGACGGATGCCCAGGGCACCCTGGCCGCTGCTCAGGCGGCCCGCTGCAGCGCTCTGGGTGATAACGCCACGGGCGGGGCTGCCAGCACTCCAAACCAGCTTGCCGTCCTGGACCACATCCGTGGCTAGGCTGCCCTCCCAGGTATCATCGGCCTGATCCTTCTCAGTACTCAGCTCCCGGGCCAGGCTGATCTCGAGCTTGGTCCCTACGGGGGCCTCCACCACCACCGGTTTGGGGGCTTCCTTGGCGGCCGGGGTCTGGGCCAGGGTGAGGGCTTCCTGCTTCTTGACCTCGGCGCGCTTCTTCGCATCGGAGACCTGCCGTTCCAGGGCCTTCACCTGGGACTTGGTGAGATGCTGGACCGTCTCGGCGTCGTCGCCCGTGGCCTTGCCCGACTTGGCGTCCGCCAGCTGCTGCTCCAACTGGGCAACCTTGGCCTCGGCGGACTTGGCGGCCTCCTCGGCCTGGATGGCGGCTTCACTCTTGCGATTGCAGGCCACTGTGAAGGCAAGAGACAGGGCCAGGATCGAGTTCAGCAGCCAGGGACGCATGGGATCTCCTGAGGGTGGGGAGCGTGCCGTATAGTATGGCATCCCCGAAGGGATCTCCTGGATGGCCCAACCCCACCTCAACCCCCGCGGCGAATCCGTGCTGCGAACCCTCATCGAGACGTACCTTGAGGAGGGGGAGCCTGTGGGATCACGGCTATTGGCCAAGCGGTATCCGGAAACGCTGTCCAGTGCCACGATCCGAAATGTGCTTTCGGATCTGGAGGATGAATCCATGGTGGCCCAGCCGCATACCTCGGCTGGTCGCATCCCCACGGAGCGTGCCTACCGGTACTACGTGGACCGCTGGTTGAACACGATGCCACCCGATCCCGACGTGGAAGGGCGACTTTCCGTGACTCTGGATGGCATGGATCTGGATCCGGAGTCTTGGGCCCGCCACGCCAGTCGGACCCTGGCGGAGGTGATGGGTGGGGTCTGCGTGGCCCTTCCTCTTCCGTTCACCCATAGTCGACTGGTTCGGCTGGAATTCGTTTCCGTCGGACCGGGCCGACTCGTGGCGGTCTGGGTGGGCAGCCTGGGCGAAGTCGAGCATCGCCTCATGGAGAATCCCTGGAACCATTCCGAGACCATCCTGACCGAGCTCGGGAACTACGCCACCGCTCAATTCGCTGGCCTGACCCTGGCCGAGATGCGGTCCCGACTGCTCGATGCGTTGAGTGTTGGCGCGCGAGAAGGTGAATCCATCCACCTCCGCCTTCAGGAATTGGCCGGCCGATGGCCGGAAGACCCCGGTGCTTCCGATCCGCCGGTGTTGGTCTCAGGCCTCGGCCGGATGGGTGGACTGCCCGAATTCGAGGATCTGGCCCGGTTCCGCGACCTGGTGGCTGCTTTCGAGGAACATGGGCGGTTGGCCCGCCTCCTGAATGCCTTCGCTGGGCGGGCTTCCGAGGACGTTCAGTTGCTTCTCGGCTCCGAAAACCCCTATTTCGAAGCCTGGCCCCTGGCCACAGCCGTGAGGACCGTGGCCCTTGGACCCGCAGGTTTCGTCACCTTCGCCTTGATGGGTCCGCTTCGAATGGACTACGGCCGTGTCATGGGCGGGTTGCGATGGTGGTCGCGGCAGGTCCAGAATCGGCAGGAACGATCCTGAGCCTCTATTACCCAGCCATCGCCTTTCTGCTTATACTTCCACGATGCCCAACGAGAACCCCCAGCAACCGGATGCCAAACCCATCACCCCACTTGGGGAATCTGATGATGTGGTGGATCTCAACCTGGACGAACCCCTCGAAGGTGACCTCCAGTCCGTCGCGGATGAGGTGGCCTCGGAATACCCCACGCTGATGGTGCCCGAGATGGAACTCTCCGATCTCCCTCAACATTCTGGTGGAGCCAATGGGAATGCGGATCTGGAATCCGCACTCACCGAGGCCGAGCTACAGATGGAGGATCTCCTTCGGCGCGAGTCCGAACTGATGGACCAGCATCGCCGGCTGGCCGCGGACTTCAACAACTTCCGCAACCGCGCCCAGCGTGACATCTCCCTCGCAGTGGAGCAGACCGAGCGGAAGATCCTGCTGGAAATACTCCCCGTGTTGGACAACTTCGACCGTGGTCTTGGGGCTTCCTACCAGGACGTGGACTCCTTCCGCTCGGGGGTGGAGCTCATTCGCAAGCAGTTTCTTGAGGCCCTGCGCAGGCTCAACGTCGAGCAGCTCCCCCTCCAGGTGGGCGATCCCTTTGATGCCCTCCATGCCGAGGCTCTTGCGACCTTCACCGACCCGAGCCTTCCAGACGGCGCGGTGGCGTCCATCTACGAACAGGGGTTCAACCTCAAGGGCCAGCTTCTTCGAGCCGCCCGGGTGGTGGTGAACAGGCTCTAGAATATCCTAGCTGGCTCCAACGCTTGTGCTGGATACATGATCATGATCTCCGTACGATAATGGACACCACCCACTTGGAGCTCCACCCATGGCAGGCAAACTGATCGGCATCGACCTGGGCACGACCAACAGTTGCGTCTGTGTGATGGAAGGTGGCGATACCCGCATCATCCCCAACCGAGAGGGTAGCCGCACCACGCCTTCTGTCGTGGCCTTCACCGACAAGGGGGATGTGCTGGTGGGGCATATTGCCAAGCGGCAGGCCGTAACCAATCCTCAGCGGACCCTGTTTGCCGTGAAGCGGCTCATCGGCCAGCGTTTTCAGGCACCCAGGGTGCAGGAAGCCATTTCCCGGCTGCCCTTTCCCGTGGTGGCCGCTCCCAACGGTGACGCCTGGCTCCGGGTCGGCGAGCGGGACTACGCGCCGCCCGAGGTTTCTGCCATCGTCCTCCGCTCCCTGAAACAGGCGGCCGAAGCCTTCCTCCACGAAGAAGTGGTGGATGCTGTCATCACCGTGCCCGCCTACTTCGACGATGCCCAGCGCCAGGCTACCAAGGACGCGGGCAAGATCGCAGGCTTGAACGTGCAGCGCATCATCAACGAGCCGACGGCGGCGGCCCTGGCCTACGGGTTCAACAAGAAGGGCATCAAGCAGATCCTCGGCATCTACGATTTCGGCGGCGGCACGGTCGATTTCACCCTCATGGAAATGAATGACGGCGTCTTCGAGGTGTTGGCCACCAGCGGTGATACCTTCCTCGGCGGCGAGGACATCGATCAGGCCATCCAGAATTGGCTGGTCATGCACTTCCGCGAGAAGACCGGCATCGACGTTTCCAACGACCGCATGGCACTCCAGCGTCTCAAGGAGGCCAGCGAGAAGGCCAAGTGCGAACTCTCCACGTTGGATCGCGTCGACATCCGGCTGCCCTTCATCGCCCAGGGGGCCAGCGGGCCGCAACACCTGGAGGCTACCCTCACCCGCGAGCAGCTGGAGGAGATGGTCAAGGATCTCGTCGAGCTCACACTCCTCCCCATCAAGGATGCGCTTGAACAGGGTGACAAGACCACCAAGCAGGTGGACGAGATCATCCTCGTCGGAGGCCAGACGCGCATGCCGCTCGTGCAGCGGCTGATCCGGGACTTCTTCGGCAAGGAACCGAATCGGACCATCAATCCCGACGAGGTGGTGGCCCTTGGGGCCTCCATCCAAGGCGCCGTCCTCAAGGGGGACATCAAGGATCTGGTGCTTCTGGACGTCACACCGCTCTCGCTGGGCATCGAGACTCAGGGCGGCGGGTTCGTGAAGATCATCCAGCGGAACGCCACCATTCCCATCCGGGATGCCCGTACTTTCACCACCGTCACGGACAACCAGAGCCGGGTGGAGATCCATGTGCTTCAGGGCGAGCGCGAGCTGGCCGAGCACAATAAGAGCCTGGGCCGTTTCGACCTCATCAACCTTCCGCCCTTGCCGAGGGGCGTGCCTCAAATCGAGGTCGCCTTTGACATCGATTCCAATGGCATCGTGAAGGTCTCGGCCCGCGATCTCATGACCGGGCTTGAGCAGGGCATGAGCATCCGGCCGAGTTCCGGCCTTTCCGAGCTGGAGATCCAGCGCATGATTCGCGAGGCCATCGCCAATGCGGAAACCGACGTGAAAAAGCGGGATGCCATGAAGTACATGGCCTCTGCCGAAGGGTTGATCTTCTCCTGCGACAAGAGCTTCATCGAATGCGGGAAATACCTTTCGGATGATCAGCAGTCCCTTGTGAGGGATGTGCTCTTCAGGGCCCGGCAAGCGGTGGCGTCCCAGGATGCCGATGCCCTGCGCGCCTGCGAGACCCAACTCCTGGAGGCGCAGAACCTTCTTACGGATGCCGTGCTGGCTGCCAGCGAAGCGATGATGGCCTCCCTGGATGGCGAAGAAGATGGAGCGGCCCCTCCCAATTAGTCTTCAGTCTTTAGTCTTCAGTCTTCAGTCTTCAGTGGGGGGCCTTTGGCCCCCCGCATTGTGGAGGTTTGAATCATGCGGGATCATCGTCAGTTGTCGGCCTTCGTGAAGGCGAGAGAGCTTGTTCTGGAGGTATACAGGGTTACAAGACCATTTCCGCGTGAGGAGCAGTTCGGCTTGACGTCCCAGCTCCGTCGATCTGCGGTGTCCGTGCCCTCGAATCTGGTCGAGGGGTGTGCCCGGCAGAGTGAAAAAGACTTCCTGAGGTTTGTGGACATGGCCCTGGGATCGGCCAGGGAGCTGGAATTCCAGTTGGACCTCGCCCAGCAGCTGGGCTTTTTTAGGCGAGAATGAGAGTCTGATCGGGTTGTCACAAGAAGTGGCTCGGTTGGTCACGGGACTAGCCAACGCTTTCAACAAGACCTCCAGATCAGCCAGCAGACCCGAACGATGACGGCTCCTGAAGACTGAAGACTGAAGACTGAGGACTAACACTCAAATGAAACGCGACTACTACGAAGTGCTCGGCGTCTCGAAGGAGGCCGGGGGCGATGAGCT
>CAIXHJ010000169.1 GCA_903919165.1 uncultured Holophagaceae bacterium | reverse complement strand
CCACCGTCTGCCCCTACGGCTACATCCAGGGCATGCTCCAGGACAAGCACACCCTGCTGGTGAGCTACCAGGACGGCACTGGCGAGGCCAAGGACTGCATCGAGTGCAAGAAGTGCTTCCGGGTCTGCGAGATGGGCATCGATATCCGGGAATCGCCCTTCCAGATCGAATGCGTCCACTGCGGTGATTGCATCGACGCCTGTGAGGATGTGCTGCGCAAGCTGGGCAAGCCGGGCCTCATCCACTACGCCTGGGGCGAGACGCCCAAGGCGGCGGTCCTGCTGGAGCCCTGGTACAAGCGCTGGGGCTTCCGGGATGCGAAGCGGGTGGTGATCCTGCTCATCCTGGCCTTCTACCTCACGGGCCTGGGGCTGGCCCTGTCCCTGCGGCGGCCGGTCCTGGTGGAGATCAACCCGGACCGCTCCACCCTGTTCAAAGTGCTGGACGATGGCCGCATCGCCAATCTGATCCGCCTCAAGCTTGCCAACCGCACGGGCAGGACCGCCCAGGTCCGTCTCTGGGTGGAAGGGCTCCCTGGGGCCGATCTCGCGCTCCAGGCCAACCCGATCATCCTGCGGCCTGGCGAAAGTTATGAACACACGGTGGAACTCCGGGCCCCTTTCGTGCAGGATGGCCAGGATGTCCACCACATCCGCATCCTGGCCCAGGCCGGCGACGCCCGCAAAGCGGACGCCGAGGAAATGACCTTCATCACGCCCCTGCAAAGGAAATGACCCATGGCTGAACCCAAAAAAGGCGGCGGTCCCTACCTCGCGATGTTCGGGATCATCGGCGCGCTGTTCATCACCATTCTCATCGTGGCTTACTCCTTCACCCGGAAGGCCAATCCCGTGATGCTCGACGAACAGGGACGGCCCCAGCAGACGCACCACTCATGAACCCTGGCTTGGGCCCAGGCAGGAGCCCAGGCCTGGGCATCACCGCGACCTGCGATCTCTGTGGAGCCTCCGCCACGAGGAACCCACAGCTCCAGGCCTTCCGGGACCAGCAGAAGTGCTTCTGCTGCGCGGGCTGTCTGAACGTCTACGCCATCCTGCTGGAGAGCGGAGCCATCGACGCGGGCCTGGACCTGCGGGAGACGGACCTCTTCCAGGAGAGCCTGCGCCTGGGTCTGCTGAGTCGTTCTGACGAGGAGGTGGACTTCGTCGTTCCCGAGGGTGCCGAGACCAGGGAGGCGCTCTATCAGCTGAACGGCATGTGGTGCGCCGCCTGCGGCTGGGTGGTCGAGCACGCCCTCCGCCGCGAGCGGGGCATCGTGTCGGCAGAGGTACTCTTCACCTCGGACCTCCTCAAGGTCACCTACTGCCCCCAGATGGTGCCGCCCGGCACCGTGCCCGAGCGGGTGAAGGCCCTCGGCTATCGGGCCGCGGAATTCGGCACCGAGCAGGAGGGCGACCGCCGCGAATGGCAGGACATGCTACTGCGCCTGGGCATCGCCGGGGGCATGTGGATGAACGTGATGCTGTTCAGCCTCGTCATCTACGCCAGCTACTGGGAGGGCATCGCCGGGTGGGCCCAGCGGGGCGTGCCCTTCATCCTGATGGTCCTGGCGCTGCCAGCCGTGCTCTATTCAGCCTGGCCCATCCACCGCATCGCCTGGTTCGGCATCAAATCCGGCCACCTGCGCATGGAAGCCCTCATCTCCACAGGCATCCTGGCGGCCTTCGTGTACAGCTCGGTCCAGGCCTTCCTGGGGGGCCGGCATTTCTACTTCGATACCGCCTGCGCCATCGTCACGCTGGTGCTCACGGGCAAGGCCCTGGAACGGAATGCCAAGGACCGCAGCGCCCGCGCCATCGCCATGCTCCACCGCCTGCTGCCGAAGAAGGCCCGCGTGCGCATCGATGGCCAAGAGCGCTTCGTGGCCATCGAGGCCCTGGAGCCCGGCACGGTGTTCCTGGTGAAGCCGGGCGAGCGCATTCCCGCTGACGGTGTGGTGGTCGAGGGCCAGTCCGCCGTGGACGAATCCGTGGTCACCGGCGAATCCGATCCCCGGGCCAAGGCCGCGGGGGATCCGGTCATCTGCGGCAGCCTGAACACGGCCGGCGTGCTGGAGATTCGCGCCACCCGCTGCGGCGAGGACTCCACCCTGGCCCAGATCGTGAAGTCCGTGCAGTCCGCCCTGGCCAGCAAGAGTCCCCTCGAGCGCCTGGTGGATCGCGTCTCCCGCGTCTTCATCCCGACGGTGTTGGTTCTCGCGGCACTGACCGTGGTGATGTGCCTGGGCCGTGGCTTCCACGCCACCGAGGCCCTGCTGCGGGGCATCGCCGTGCTGGTCATCGCCTGTCCCTGCGCCCTGGGCATCGCCACGCCCCTGGCCACCACCGCCGCCATCGGCGCGGCCTCCCGGCAGGGCATCATCATCCGCGACGTGCGGGTGCTGGAGACCTTCCGCAAGGTGGACCTGCTCATCCTCGACAAGACCGGCACCGTCACCGAAGGCGATTTCCGGGTCCGCCACGCGGAACTGGAAGGGCTCGACCTGGTGGCGGCCCTGGAGTCCTATTCCGAGCATCCCCTAGCCCATGCGGTGGGCAGGTACGCGGCCGAACAGAATCTGTCCCGGCTGGATGCCACGGGCATCGAAGTGCGGGATGGCCGCGGCATCCTGGGCCTGGTGGCGGGTTGCCGCGTGACCGTGGGCAACCGGAGGCTGCTGGCCGAAGAAGGTGTCGAGCTTTCCGCCGCGATCGACCTAACAGCGCGCGGCTGGGAAGCCGAAGGCCTCACTGTGGCCTTCACAGCCCTGGATGGCCATTGTGCCGGCGCCCTGGCCTTTGGGGACCGCCCCCGGCCCGAGGCTGCCACGGTGATCGCTGAGCTGCGGGCCCGGGGGATCCGCACGGTCCTGCTGTCAGGGGACGCCTGGGGAACCACCGAACGCATCGCCAAGGCGGTGGGAGTGGATGATTTCGTGGGCGAGGTATCGCCCTCGGAAAAGGCAGAGGCAGTGCGGCGCTTCCAGGCCGAGGGGAGGGTGGTGGCCATGGTGGGGGACGGCATCAACGACGCCCCGGCCCTGGCGGCCGCGGACCTGGGCATCGCCATGGGATCGGGAGCCGACCTGGCCATGCACGCCGCTCCCGTGGTGCTCATGCGGGACTCGCTCACCCGCATCACCCGCGTCTTCCGCCTAGCCACACTCACCCTGCGGGTGCTCAAGCAGAACCTCTTCTGGGCCTTCTTCTACAACACCGCGGGCATCTCCCTGGCCATGACCGGTGTGCTGAACCCGATCCTCGCCGCCGGCGCCATGGTGCTCTCCAGCCTGTCCGTCATCGGCAACTCCATGCGCCTGGGCCGGGACCGGGCCTAGTCCTCATTCCCGTACCAGCAGGTGCCGGGCCAGCCAGGTCTGGAGGCGTCCCAGCACCAGGGCGGCATGGAAGGTGAGGGGTACCAGCACGATTCCCGTGAGGGCGCAGAGCATGAGCGCGAAGCCTGGGTGGGACTGGAACCAGAGGGGGTGGAGGCCTTCGAAGGAGACCTCGACGGTCCGGTGGAGCAGCGCCGCCAGAGGCGCGACGATCATCGCCAGGCCCACGATGAGCGAGGTGATCAGAACGGTGAAGCTGGCGATGCCGAGGGGGAGCTGGAGCAGGAAGTAGCCGAGGCTGGTCCAGGTGTGGCGGTCGGTGACGAGGGATTTCAGCTGGTTCATCCAGCCGTCGCCGAGGGGCAGGAAAGCTGGCGCGTCCAGGCCCTCAGGATCCACCATCGTCTTCAGCAGCCGGATTTCCGCCACGGACATGACGCGCGTCAGGGCCAGGAAGGCGAGCGTGAAGGGGATGCCGATTATCAGGATGGCCAACCCCAGACTGAGCGACAGGGCCGTCACCGCGAAGGTGAAGGTGAGGATGCCGAGGGGCATGGAGAGCAGCAGGTAGGCCAGGGTGGTGTAGGCCCGGGGTGTGGCCAGGACCTCGAAGAACCCGGGGTGGTTGTCAGCCAGCAGGGACATGGGAGCTCCTTCGAAGTCCCCAAGCTACGGCCTGGTTCCTCCGGCTGGGATGGGGATCGGCGAACGGACGGCGCCCATCGGTGAGGGGACAGGCTTCTACCCCTGGGCTTGCAGTCTCAGCAGCATGACTGCCTGCCAGAGGATGTAGCCGCCCATGCAGGCCACCAGGACGCCGCCCAGGCGCAGGAGGATGGTTTTCCAGGCCTGGCTGAGGCGCGTGCTGGCCAAGCCCAGGCCCAGCAGCAGGGGTGCGTTGCCCAGACCGAAAGCAGCCATGCCCGCGGCGCCCACCTTCCAGTCGCCGCCGTCCAGGGTCCGCAGCAGCATCATGTAGACGAGTCCGCAGGGGATCAGGCCCCAGAGCAGGCCCAGCGCGTAGGGGAGGCTGCCCAGCGCGAGGCCCCGGCCCAGGAGCCTCTGCAACGGCGCTGGCAGCTTGAACTCCATGAGGGCATCGGCCCGGCCGCCCAACGCCATTGCCAGGCCCATCAACAGCATCAGGAGACCGATGCCGAGCTTCACCCAGATCTGCCAGGGCCAGGCCTGGGCCGCGATGAGTGCGGCGCCTTCGGGCCGGCAGCAGGCGTGCATGTCCTGGATGGTCTGCAACCTTGCGAAGCCACCCAGGAAACCGATGACTCCGCCCAGCGCGGTGTACGTGCTGATGCGGCCCAGCTGGAAGCGCAGGTGTCGCGTCCAGGTGCGTCCGCCGTGTTTCGCCTGGGACAGTCCGAAGGCCGCCACGATGGGTCCGCACATGCCCGCGCAGTGGCCCAGCGAGCCCAGCAGTCCCGCGATCCACATGACCACCAGCCAGGGCGCGGCATGTGAGTGGTTCAGCCAGGATTCGAGCATCGCCCATGGTCCCTTGAGGCCGGCGCCTTCCGCAAGGGACGGGGATCACCGATGGGTGCGACCAGGCGTCGCAGGAATTCCTGAAAAGGTTGGTTCAGCGCAGGGTCGGCACTCGCCAGAGGGCCAGCTCCTCGCCCAGGGCGGGCACGGGGAGCAGGCCGTTCTCCACGGCTCCATCATCGCTTTCGGGTTCGCAGAGGTAGACCGCGATGGCCCCCAACGGCTGGTCCGTGGGCACCAGGGCCCAGCCGGGCGGGACGGTCCGGGGTTCGCGCCGCCAGGAAACGGCAAGCTCTCCGATGGCGGCGGCTTCCAGGATGGCGCGGCCCCCTTCGGAACCCAGGCCTTCCGTCACCGGCACTTCCACTTCGAAGGTGCCCACCGCCTCCCGGAGCGTGAGGCCGTGCAGGCGCAGGTGGGTGGCCATGCGCGCAGGCACCAGATAGGCTGCCGGGCGGTTCACCACGGTGCTGCCCACGAAGCGGCCGAGGTAGGGGAGGGTCACCCTCGTGGGCGCGCCGTCCAGCGTGCGGGGCGTCCGGGTGAGGATCTCCACCGGCGCCTCGAAGCGCTCCAGTTCGTAACGGATCGCGATGCGGTCCCGGGGCGTCTGGCTTTCCGCCACGGTCTGCACCACCTCGTCCCGGTGGGCGGCCACGTGCTTGAGCGTCTCCAGCATGAAGGCATAGGCCGTGCGCACCCGCTCGGCGAAGGTGCTGTAGGAGTAGCACTCCAGCAGCAGATCCATGCGGCTGGTGAGCCCCCGGTAGTTGCTGCCGAAGCGGGGATGGTGCGGGTAGGTCATCCAGCCCTCGCCCACGGGGGTGCCGGGCTCGGCGTCGATATCCGCGTCCAGGGCCCGCTCGTCCTCCACGAAGTTGCCGTACCAGCCCGAATCCAGACCATGATTGGCCTTCAGGGCCGCGGTGACCGGCGGCAGCAAGCGCTTGCGCATGTAGCGGATGGGTTCAAGCCGGCCGCTCTCCACCGTGTGGGGGATGTCGTAGGTCATGGAGAAGCGGTGCACGGACCCGTTGGTGGCGTGGTTGTCGATGGTGAGGTCCGGTGCCCAGGGCTGGCAGACGCAGGTCTGCAGCAGGCGCATCTCCTCACTCTGCATGCGCAGGTAGTCGCGGTTGAGGTTGATCTTCGCGGCGTTCACGCGGGTGCCCACGCCGCTGTCCGGCCCCAGCTGGCCCGTGAGTTTGGGCAGGTGCAGCCGCCGGTTGCCGGGGTCGATCGCATCGTTGCCGTCGGGGTTGAACAGGGGCGCCACCACCAGCGTGAGGTCGGAGAGGATCGCGCCCGCATCAAGGCCGGGCTTGTCCTCCAGCAGGTCGCGCACCAGCATGAGGCAGCCTTCCTTGCCCTCCACCTCGCCCGCGTGGATGCCGCTGATGACCAGCACCACGGGCCGCCCCAGGCGTTTCGCCTCTTCGGGGGTCTTCACGCCGTGGGCCGACAACACCAGCAGGGGCAGTTCTCGGCCCTGGGGGCTCACACCGAAGCTGGTCACATACAGGCGGCGGTCACCCTTGGCCTCGAGCCCGGCGATGAAGGCCATCACATCCTTGTGTCGGCTGGTCTCCTCGTAGCGGGTGGCTTCGGCGCGGGTGAGCAGGGACATGGGGACTCCTTCCGATTCGAGGCGGGGCTGGGGATCAAAGACTCCGCTTCAGCACCTCTTGGCCCATGTGGGTCACGCGATACCGCCCGATGGCCCGCTCCCGGATGAGGTCGTGGCGTTCCAGGTAGGCCAGGTCGGCATCCGTGGCCCCGGCCTTCACCAGGTGGTCCCGCGCCACATCCGGGTGCTTGGCCACCACCTGGAGCAGGGTGAGCTGGCGGGAGGTGATGGGTTCGGCCATGGGGGGCTCCTGAGTCGGCGTCCGGCGAGGAGGCGGTACCGGATGCTACCGCCGATGGTCCGGCTTGCGCTGGATCCCTTTCGGGGAGGCCTTGTCCCAGTAGCTCGTCTCCTCGGCGAAGCAGATGTTCTCCAGGTCCGTCACCCGCTCCTGCAGGCAGGCCTGGGCATCCGCCACGGCCTGGTTGTAGACCGCCGGCCCGATCTCCCTCAGACAGAAGGTGAGGAAGGTCCCGGCCCCCAGCTCGCCGATGCTCTCGCCGTATTCCTCGGACACGAAACGCTGGATCGAGCCGTGCAGGCGCTTCTCGGTGTCAGGGGAGAGCTTGATGTCCATGGTGTCCGTCAGTCTATATCGGTGTGCTTTGGTGGCTCTTCTGCTTTGTCAGCGGGTTTTTCGACATCGGTGGAGGCTGGCTTGGCGAAGCGCTGGGCGCGCAGGTGGAAGTCGTCGGTGAAGGTCCGGCGGATGGGCGGGGGCGGGGCGGCTTCGGCCTTCTCCCGGGCTTTCCGCAGGCGCCAGAGGGCCCAGGCGGCGGGCAGCAGCAGGACGATCGGATACTCAAACAGCAGGCGATGGGGGGTCAGAAGATACTGGGTGGGGCGCAGTCCGTCCGAGTACCAGGCATTGAGGATCCACACCTCGTCGTACTCATGCAGCTCCGCCGCCTCGGCCTTGAGCATGCGGAGCACTTGATCATCCTCCCCCTGTCTCACCGTCACATAGTCCGTGATGTGGCTGTCGGGATCCCGGTCCACGCTCTTCACCATCACCCGGGCGGTGCTGGGCCGCTGCAGGTGGCAGAAGGGGTTCAGGGCCAGGAGGAAGACCTGCACCAGCACGATCCACAGGACCGCGCCCACCAACATCCACAGTCCGGCGAGGGCAGACCAGCGGACGGCGGGGCGGGAAAAAGCGGACATGATGGAAGTATCGTCGAATTCGGCGCTCCTTTCGCCCCGCCGGATGAACCTCCGACAGGTACCATGGGGGCCGATGCCCAGGAAGCTCACCCATCCCGCCAACTCCACCAGCCTTGGCCGTGACGATCGGCTGCTGTTCGCGACGCGGGCGGCGCGGATGTTCTCCTACGGCTTCCTGTCGGTGGTGCTGGTGCTCTACCTCGCGGGGCTGGGGTTCAGCGAGGGGCGCATCGGCCTGCTGCTGACCCTCACCCTGGTGGGTGACGTGCTCGTCTCGCTCTGGATCACCCTCCACGCCGATCGCCTGGGGCGGAAGCGCATGCTCGTGCTGGGCGCGGGGCTCATGGTGGCCGCGGGCGTCCCCTTCGCCCTCAGCGGGGACTTCACCGTGCTGGTGCTGGCGGCCACCTTCGGCGTCATCAGCCCCTCCGGCAATGAGGTCGGCCCTTTCCTGGCCATCGAGCAGGCGGCCCTGTCCCAGGTGC
This sequence comes from uncultured Holophagaceae bacterium, assembly GCA_903919165.1. Lineage (GTDB taxonomy): Bacteria > Acidobacteriota > Holophagae > Holophagales > Holophagaceae > Geothrix. The sequence goes on along the minus strand of CAIXHJ010000169.1, from coordinate 934 downwards.
TGCCCGAGGACCGGCGCACCGGCGTGTTCGCCTGGTACCACCTGGCCGGAGCCTTCGCCACGGCCCTGGGGGCCCTGGCCGGGGGCTGGACGGCGCAGGCCCTCCAGGCCTCGGGCCTGACCCCCGTGGCCAGCTACCGGGTCCTGGTCTTCGCCTACGCCGCGGTGGGGTTGCTCCTCGCGGCCCTCTTCGTCCAGGTGTCCAGGGCTGTGGAGGCGCCATCCGCATCTGCCGCCGGGGGTCGTTGGGGTCTGCATGCCTCCAAGGGCGTGGTGCTGCGGCTGTCGGCCCTCTTCTCGCTGGACGCCTTCGCCGGGGGCTTCGTCATCCAGAGCCTCGTGGCCTACTGGTTCCATCGGCGGTTCGGCGTCGAGCCGGGGGTGCTGGGCACGATCTTCTTCGCGGCCAACCTGCTGGCCGGGCTCTCCGCCCTCTACGCCGTGCGGTTGGCCCGGCAGATCGGCCTCATCCGCACCATGGTCGTCACCCACATCCCGTCGAACGTCCTGCTGATCCTGGTGCCCCTCATGCCGAACCTGCCCCTGGCCATCGGCGTGCTGCTGCTGCGCTTCAGCATCTCGCAGATGGATGTCCCCACGCGCCAGGCCTACACCATGCAGGTGGTGGCGCCGGATGAGCGTTCCGCCGCCGCCGGCGTCACCGGCATCGCCCGCACCACGGGCGCGGCCATCTCGCCCATGCTGGCTGGGCCGATGCTCGCCGTTCCCGCGTTCGCCGGGCTCCCCTTCTTCATCGCCGGCGGCCTCAAGCTCCTCTACGACCTGCTGCTCTACCGGAGCTTCAGGGCCTCCGACCCTGGGACCTCCGAAAAGTGAACGGACCCCTTCCAGGGAATGGCACAATCGGGTCATCAATTCACCCTTTTTCAAGGAGGACTCAGCATGAGCACGCGTGATCTCATTCGCACCACCCT
>CAIXHJ010000168.1 GCA_903919165.1 uncultured Holophagaceae bacterium | reverse complement strand
GGGCGATCCTGCTTCCGAGATGATACGCACCGATGGTGCGATCGGGATCGAGCGAGGAGAAGAAGATGGACAAGGTGATTATTTTCGACACCACTCTCCGTGACGGAGAACAGGCCGCCGGGGCCATGTTGAACATACAGGAGAAGCTGGAGATCGCCAGGCAACTGGAGAAGCTGAACGTCGATGTTATCGAGGCCGGCTTCCCGGCCAGTTCGCCGGGCGACTTCGAAGCGGTGAGGCTCATCGCTCAGGAGGTGCGCGGGTCGTCGATCTGCGCCCTGACCCATGCCAATGCCAAGGCCATCGACTCGGCCTGGGATGCGGTGAAGGGGGCCAAGAAGCCGCGGATCCACGTGTTTCTTTCGACCTCCGAGATCCATCTGGCCCACCAGTTGAAGAAGAACCGCGACGAGATTCTGACGCTGGCCAAAGACATGGTAGCGCGTGCCAAGTCCTACACCGAGGACATAGAGTTCTCGCCCATGGATGCCAGCCGCACCGATCCGGAGTTTCTGTACACCATTGTCCAGGCCGTGATCGAGGCTGGAGCGACGACGGTGAACATCACGGACACGGTGGGCTATGCCATTCCGGAGGAGTTCGGGAAGCTCATCCGCGGCATCTTCGAGAACGTGCCCAATGCCAATAAGGCGGTGATCAGCGTCCACTGCCACAACGACCTGGGGCTGGCCGTGGCCAACAGCCTGGAGGCGGTGCGCCAGGGGGCCAGGCAGGTGGAGTGCACGGTCAACGGGATCGGGGAGCGGGCGGGCAATGCCTCGATGGAAGAAATCGTCATGGCTATCAAGACCCGCAACGACCTGTTCAATCTGAGTACGCGGATCGACACCACGCAGATCTACCGGGCCAGCCGCCTGGTCAGCGAGCTGACGGGATTTGCCGTGCAGGCGAACAAGGCTATCGTGGGGCACAACGCCTTCCGGCACCAGTCGGGCATCCATCAGGACGGCGTCATCAAGCTGGCCCTCAACTATGAGATCATGGACCCGAAGGATGTGGGCGTTCCGGCCAGCAGCCTGGTGCTGGGCAAGCTCAGCGGGCGGCATGCTTTCAAGGAGAGGCTGGCGGAGCTGGGGTACGTGCTGGGCGAAGAAGACCTGAACCGGGCGTTCTCGGCCTTCAAGGAAGTGGCGGATAAAAAGAGGGAAATCACCGATCGGGACATCGAGAGCCTGGTGGCACAGGAGATGCGCACGGTCTCCGAGTCGTATCACCTGGACTACCTTCAGGTATCGTGCGGGGATCACAGCATGCCTACGGCCACGGTGCGGCTCATCGGCCCCCGCGGCGAAGTCTCGGCTGACGCCGCTCTGGGCACCGGCCCGGTGGACGCGGTGTACAAGGCCATCAACCGCATCATCGGCGTGCCCAACCGGCTGACCGAGTTCAGCGTCAGCTCGGTTACGGCGGGCATCGACGCCATGGGCGAAGTGCTGATCCGGATCGAGAGCGACGGCGTGACCTACACCGGGCGCGGCTCGGCTACCGACATCATTGTGGCCAGCGCCCGGGCCTACATGAACGCTCTCAACAGGATGCTCGCGTCCGAGGGGAGGAGCTCAACATGACACTGGCAGAGAAGATACTGGCCGCCCACTGCGGCAAGAAGAAGGTTGTCCCCGGCGAACTGATCAACGTCAGGGTGGATTTGGTTCTGGCCAACGACATCACAGCGCCCATCGCCATCAAGGAGTTCCGGCGCATCGGGGTGAAGAAGGTCTTTGACCCGCAGAAGATAGTCATGGTGCCGGACCACTTCGTCCCCAACAAGGACATCCTGTCGGCGGAGCAGGCCCAGCTGATGCGGGACTTCGCGCTGGAGCAGGGCCTGATCTACTTCGACGTGGGCCAGATGGGCATCGAGCATGTGATCCTGCCGGAGAAGGGCCTGGTGCTGCCGGGCGACGTGGTCATAGGGGCGGATTCTCACACCTGCACCTACGGGGCGGTGGGGGCTTTCTCCACCGGGATGGGCTCCACCGACATCGCCGCGGCCATGGCGACCGGCGATATCTGGATGAAGGTGCCGCCGACCATCAAGTTCGTCTTCCGCGGCAAGCTTCAAAAATGGGTGACGGGCAAGGACCTCATCCTGCACACCGTTGGGGATATCGGCGTGGACGGCGCTCTCTACGCGGCCATGGAGTTCACCGGCGAGGCCATCGCCGCGCTGTCCATGGACAGCCGCTTCACCATGGCCAACATG
>CAIXHJ010000167.1 GCA_903919165.1 uncultured Holophagaceae bacterium | reverse complement strand
GACTCGAAGCCGAGCTTCCCCTGGACATAGAGCGCCTGGATCAGCGCCGAGTTGGTGACGTGGCCGGGGACGACCTCGTGGCTGACCAGCTGGAGGAATTCGGGGATCGAGATCTGCAGAGCTGCATTGAGTTCGTACGTGGCCTCGTACTGCGGGCTCTTGTCCTTATTGCGGGCGCGGCCGATGTAGTTCATCGAGCCGGAGAACCAGGCGTTCTCGATGGGAAGGAAGCGGATGTTGGCCCGGGGGATGCCCTGCAGCTTCTTCGGCAAGTACGGCACCAGGTGCCGGAGCGTACCCGCCTCCAGCTGAGCAATGAAGGCATCGGCGAGCTGGGGAATGCTCTTCTTCGGAACCAGCCGCGCCCCCCGCCAGTCATCGACGGCGGCGAGCAGATCCGTGGGTGTGGCCAGAGTGAAGCCCTGCCTGGCCAGCAGTGCCGCGAGCGCCTCGCGCTTGGCCTGCGGCTGAGACGGTTCCGGGGGCCTGCCGGTGGAGCCGATCACGCAGCGCTCGTAGGAGACCTTCTCGCCGCGCCCGAGCAGCTCCTGGACCAGGTCCCACATGACCAGCAGGCACTGGCCAGTGCCGGTGACATAGGCGCCGCGCAAGCCCCCGATCTCATCGCCTGCGGTGATCAGGGAGCGGATGGCGTCCTGCACATCGATGGCGGCGAGATAGGCGTCGATGGCGGCGATGTCGATGCTCGTGGCGCCTACCCCCCCGCTCTCCCGCAGCCGGGCCGCCGCCGGGTGGGTGTAGGCCTTGGGCAGCTTCTGGTCCGCGAACCAGGAGTCGGCGATAAAGCGTCCGGTGCCGGACGGGTTCAGCACGTCGCCTCCCCAGAGCGTGTCGATGCCCAGGATGGCCTTGGCGCAGGTGCGGGCGAGCGTCTTCTCTTTCATGGTGTGTGTTCCTTCCTTGGTGGCCCCGGAACGCTCAGGATCCGCCCTTCCCCATGCCTCGGCAAGGACGCCTTTTCCGGGCCCGATCGCCCGCATGGACGCTCAATGCAACGAAGGCACATGGCGGTGGAGGCTTTTCTTCCCGATGGACGCCCTGCGCGAAATCAGCGCTTCGGTAAAACCTCCTTCAGCAGGTTTCGGGTCTCCCTCAGCACGGCCACGGTGTCTTCCCAGCCGATGCAGGCGTCCGTGACGGAGCAACCGTAGCGGAGGGTGGAGAGATCTTCTGGAATGGGCTGGTTGCCCTCCACCAGGAAGCTCTCCACCATCGCGCCGATGATGGAACGATTGCCCCGGAGGATCTGGTGGGCGCAGTCCTGGAGGACCAGGGGCTGAAGGCGCGGGTTCTTGAGACTGTTGGCGTGGGAGCAGTCCACCACGATGTTTTCGGGCAGACCGGCTTTCCGGAGGGCCGCCTCCGCCAGGGAGACGCTGACGGTGTCGTAGTTGGGCCGACCGCTTCCGCCGCGCAGCACCAGGTGTCCCAGGGCGTTTCCCTTGGTGCGGACGATGGCCGCCAGGCCCTGGTCGTTGATGCCCAGGAAACTGTGGGGATGGGAGGCCGAAAGGATCCCGTTCACGGCCGCGCCCAGATCGCCGTCCGTGGCGTTCTTGAAGCCGACGGGTGTGGAGAGGCCGCTGGACATCTCCCGGTGGGTCTGCGATTCGGAAGTCCGGGCTCCGATGGCCGTCCAGGCAATGAGGTCCCCGAGATACTGCGGGGTGATGGGATCCAGGGCCTCGGTGGCCGCCGGCAGGCCGAGCTCGCCGATGCGGAGGAGGAACTCCCGGGCCTTGCGAACGCCCTCCTCGATGTGGAAGGAGTCGTCCATCCGCGGGTCGTTGATGAAGCCCTTCCAGCCGACGGTGGTACGGGGCTTCTCGAAATAGACCCGCATGACCAGCAGCAGGGTGTCCGAGACTTCGTCCGACAGGGCCTTGAGGCGTTCCGCGTAATCGAGACCAGCCACGGGATCGTGGATGCTGCAGGGCCCCACCACCACCATGAGACGGGCATCCTCCCGGGTCAGGATGCGCTGGAGGTCCCGGCGTCCCGCCGCGACGATTTCGGCCACCGCGTCCGGTACGGGCAGGGCCGCATGGATCTCCTCCGGTGAGGGCATGCGGTCGAAGCCTTCGATGTTGAGGTTCTCAAGGGCCTGGTGGGTCATGGTCGGGGCTTTCCAAGGGGGAAAGAAAACCCCGATCCCTTCAAAGGATCGGGGTGGATGAGGGGTGTTCCAGAAAGCTAGAAGAGACCCTGGCCGTTCCACGCCCGATCCACGCAGGAAGGCCAATAGTGGTTGGGAAACTGAGGGGTCATGGGACTTCCGGAGTCCTTCATCCTGGAGCAGGGGGCTGGGATCGTCAAGGTGAGACGACGGACAGGGCAGGCAGGAAGGGATGAAGGAACCGTCGCTTCTACCTGGCCCGAGTCCAACGGAAGGCAGGTGTCCTCATTTGAATTGTTATACAAAATTGTCATTAGCTCGCTTTAATGTTACAGTTTTGTATAGCCATCCATTGGAGATCCCATGAACGCTTCGGAGGATGCTCTCCAACTTTCACCACTGTTGGAATTGAGCCATGCCCTGGCGGCTTCAGATATCCGGTCAGCCCTGCCGCGCGTCCTGGAAATTCTGGCCGAGGCCTTCGGGGCGCTGAATGGCGCCATCCTGCTGGCGGATGAGGAGGGGAAGGGGCTCCGGATCGCGGCTGCCCAAGGCCTATCCCAACAGGCGGCCGAGCGGGCCCACTACAAGGCTGGCGAGGGCATCAACGGACGGGTGCTGGTCAGCGGCAAGGCGGTCGTGCTGCCCCAGGCCAGTCAGGAGCCACTGTTCCTGGACCGGACTGGCGTGCTCAAGGAACAGAAGCGGAAGAAAGTGGAGCTCTCCTTTTTCTGCGTCCCCGTGTTCCTGGACCAGAAGACCGCGGGGACTCTCTGTCTCACGGTGCCCTTCGACCGTCACCGCGACTATGACCGGGACACCAAGCTGCTCCAGATCGCCGCCTCCATGATAGGTCTGGCCATGAAGGTCGCCCGGCTTGTGGCAGCGGACCGGCAGCGGCTGGTGGAGGAGAACCAGCAGCTGCGCCTGGAACTGCGGGAGCGCTACGACCTGCGCCATCTCATCGGCCACAGCCATGCCATGCAGCGGGTCTACGAGGCCGTGGCCCAGGCCGCACCCAGCAGCACGACCGTGCTCATCCGGGGCGAATCCGGCACTGGCAAGGAACTGGTGGCCCATGCCCTCCACTACAACTCGCCCCGGGCGGAAAAGCCCTTCATCAAAGTGAGCTGTGGCGCCCTTCCGGAAAACCTCATCGAGTCAGAACTGTTCGGCTACGAACCCGGAGCCTTCACGGACGCCCGGCACCAGAAGAAGGGCCGGTTCGAGCTGGCCCACGGCGGTACGCTGTTCCTCGATGAGGTGGGCGAATTGTCCCCCGCCACCCAGGTGAAGCTGCTGCGGGTCCTGCAGGAAAGGGAGTTCGAACGGCTGGGTGGCGTGAGCCCCGTGAAGGTGGACGTGCGCCTAATCGCCGCGACCCACCGGGATCTGGAAGCCGCGGTGAAGGCCGGGACCTTTCGGGAGGACCTCTACTATCGCCTGCACGTCTTCGAACTCTTCATGCCGCCCCTGAGGGAACGCCAGGCGGACATCCTGCTGCTGGCGGACCACTTCGTCGAGAAGATCGCCACTGTCCAGGGCAAGGATGTCCGCCGCATCTCGACGTCGGCGATCGACATGCTGGTGGCTTATCACTGGCCCGGCAACGTGCGGGAACTGGAGAACGCCATCGAGCGGGCCATCCTGGTCTGCGAGGGCGGCGTGATCCACGCCCATCATCTCCCGCCCTCCCTCCAGACCGCGGAGGTCTCCGGAACCCTGCCGGTGAGCGGCCTGGGCGAAGCTGTGGCGGCCTTCGAGCGGGATCTGCTACAGGACGCGCTGAAATCCGCCCGTGGAAACCGATCCCGCGCTGCTCGGCTGTTGCAGACCACGGAACGCATCCTCAACTACAAGATCCAGAAGTACGGGCTGGAGCCCGAGCGCTTCCGAAGTTCTTAAAAAATTACATTTTTGTATTAGTTTGAATATACTTTTACATTTTTGTTTGATTGATTGCGATAAAACCATCTTCAGAATTGTGATTAACTCAAATATTCATAATATTTATAAAAATAATTATCTCAATCCCCGTTCAGGCACGCTCCCTGCTCAGTCGTTCGGGCAAGAGGGGCCGACGGCCGGCCCTTGGAAATCGAGGATCGGAGGCAACCATGACCTGGAGCGCATATCAGCTGCTGCAGGAGATGGCGTCGCCCGTTCCCAACACGACACCAGGAGGCTTTTCCATGAGACGGCGGAACTTATACCGGACCCTTGCGGCGGTAGTGGCTGTTGCGGCGATCACCCCGCTCTTCGCGGCCGACCACTGTGGCGGCCGCTGGGAGCAGCGACAGCAGATCTCCGCGCGGAACACGAACCTCCACCCCCGCTGAACTCGTCTTGACTTCCTGGCAATTCCGCAATGGTTGATGCAAACCCGTTTCTGGCAATGCGCAACCAAATAACACTTTTCTTCCGGGAGCACTTGATGCATTTGCTGTCTCGCCTTTCTCTCGTCGCGGTGCTGTCCACCGAGCTCGCAGCCCAGACGCCTGCGGCGCCCCCGCCCGTCCCCCCTGCGCCCCCACCCCCGCCTTCCATTCTGGGTTTCGCCCTGACCGGTTCGGCCACCATCGGCTCCCAGTACATCTTCCGCGGCCTCACGCAGACCGACGGGAAGCCCACCATCCAGGGGGAACTGGACTTGGTCCACCCCTCGGGTTTCTACCTCAGCCTCGCCGGGAGCAACATCACCTGGATAGGCGATACCCCCGGTTTTGCTGGGCCCGTCTCCGCCGGCGTGGAAGCGGATGTGTGGGGAGGGTACAAGTGGGGCTTCGCCAAGGACTGGGCTCTGGACCTCGGCCTCTACCGCTACCTCTATCCCGGTGACTTCAAGAACGCGGGCGGGTTCAACGCCAATACCACGGAGGCCTACCTGGGGCTCAGCTACAGCTGGGCCAGCCTCAAGTATTCGCGGATCATCAGCAATGGTGATTTCGGAGTTTCCGATTCCCAGGGTTCCAGCTACGTGGATCTGAGCTTGGCCATCCCAGTTGGTGAAAGCGGCTGGAGCGTACTCGCCCATGGTGGCAAGACCACCTTCAACGCAAACAGCTCCGCGACCAATGACTTGTTCGGCTACACCGATTACAAACTGGGTGTTGCAGTGGCGCTCAAGGACTGGACTTTGACCCTGGCTGGCACGAACGCGGACACCAAGGATGCAGGCTATAACAACGCCTTCGGGCGGAATATCGGCAAGGGCCGAGTGACCTTCACCATCGCCAAGGCTTTCTGATCCGACATTCATTCTTCAAATAAGGAACACCGCCGTGACAAGAGTTCACCCAGGCACCAAGACAATCCAGGCCACCTGCGATCCAAACCATGATGGCCCTGGTTGTCTTGGTGTTTTGGCGGTGATCGATCTCTTCCTTTTGCCCTGAACGCTTGGATACAAAACGGGCGAAACCCATGGGAACGCCCCTCGAGTGTTCATTCCCAGATGGCGGAATCTCGCGCTCGACGAATCAACCCTTTCCATTTCAAGGAGCCTGATATGGCACGAACCGATTACAGGGGAGAAAAACTCTCTTTTAGGGGGAAGCTCTCAAGACTAGCCGACCGGATGAAAGACCCAGAATGGCGCCGGTACGGATTCGTCATGGCTTCGGGGAAGATGCTTGGCCTTGCCGTTGTCCTGGGAATGATGATCCTCATTCCACTGCTTCTTTCAGGATCATCCGTTCGGGCAGGGGATGCTCCGGCAGCTGTATCCACCCCAGCCCCGGCAGCAGTGGCACCCGCACCAGAAACCACACCGGCTCCTGCCCCGGCTCCAGCTCCGCCTGTCGTGCTCGCCAAGGACATCGTCAACCCGCTCAATACTGTCTGGACCCTGATCGCGGCCTTCCTCGTCTTCGCCATGCAGGTGGGCTTCGTCATGCTCGAAGCGGGCTTCTGCCGCTCCCGAGAGACAGTGAATGTGTTGGTGGAATGCGTCTTCGATACCTGCCTCTGCGGCATCCTCTTCTGGGCCATCGGCTATGCGTTCATGTTCAGCGAAGGCAACGGCTTCATCGGCTACCACTGGTTCTTCCTTAAGGGCGCCCCGGTGACCTACGGAACCACCGGCGTGGCTATCCTGGCCCACTGGATCTTCCAATTCGCCTTTGCCGATACCTGCTCGACCATCACTTCCGGCGCCATGATCGGCCGCACGGATTTCATTGGTGACATCCTCTACAGCTTCGCCGTTTCCGGGTTCATCTATCCCATCATCGGCCACTGGGCCTGGGGCCCGGACGGTTTCCTCGCCACCATGGGCAGCGCGGGTAAATTCCTGCCTTCGCTGGGCATGAACTTCCACGATTTCGCCGGTTCGACCGTGGTGCACACCATCGGGGGCGCCGTTGCCCTCGCAGGCGCCGTGGTGCTGGGACCCAGGCTCGGGCGCAAGTTCAAGCGAGACGGGGGCGGCCCCATGACCCCCCACGATCTCACCATCGCGGTGTGCGGCGGCCTGTTGCTCTGGTTTGGCTGGTATGGCTTCAACCCCGGCAGTACCCTTTCCGCCATGGATTTCGAAGGCATCGGCCGGGTGGCCGCCAACACGACCCTTGCAGCCTGCGCCGCAGGCCTGACTGCCGTGTTCTTCATCTATGCCCGGACCAAGGTCTGGGACCCGGGATCCATCACCAACGGGTTCCTGGCCGGCCTGGTGGCCATCACCTGCCCCTGCTACTGGGTGAGCCCCTTCGGCTCAGTCATGATCGGCGCCATCGCCGGTGTCATCGTGATCCTTGGCGTGGATCTGTTGGAGTACCTGCGCATCGATGACCCCATCGGAGCTGTGCCGGTGCACATGATCAATGGCATCTGGGGCACCCTCTCCCTCGGTTTGTTCGCCTGCGGGCAGTTCGCAGCCGCCGGAAGCGATACGATCTCTCCCGACCTTTCGACCAAGCTCACAGGCCTCTTCTACGGTGGGGGGTTCAAGGTTCTGGCCGCCCAAGCCATCGGTAGCGGCATCGTGACCCTTGCCACGCTGGCGATCTCCTTCGCCGTCTTCTATGCCCTTGATGCAAAAGGAATCCTGCGTCTTTCAGAGGATGGCGAGCACGATGGCTTGGACCTCCACGAGCACGGCATCTCGGCCTATCCCGAGTACGTGATCTCGGCCCTGGCCTCTCCCGCGGGCGCGCCCTTGAGGGTTTCAGCCACCGGGAAGAAGTGAACGGATCGTGAGTCGGATTCCACCATCACCTTGTTATAGGAGTCACCCATGAAAATGATCATCGCCATCATCCGACCAGACAAATTCGAAGCGGTCCAGGCTGCCCTGGTGGCCAAGGACATCTACCTGATGACCGTCTCTGATGTGCGCGGCTGCGGCACCCAGAAGGGTTTTGCGGAGCAGTTCCGAGGCAACAAGATCGGCCTCGTCCGCCTGCTCCCCAAGGTCAAGCTGGAGATCGCGGTGAACGAGGAATTCGTCAAGCCCGCGGTGGAAGCCATCATTGCGGCCGCCAAGTCCGAACCAAGCCACCTGGGTGACGGTAAGGTCTTTGTCCTTAACCTTGAGGACTGCTACCGGGTCCGGACGGGTGAAACCGGGAAGGCCGCCATCGGGCCGTGAGGTCCTTTACACACCGGACTTGGTTTCCTGGATCCGCTGCAATTCCTGTTCCCGCAACTCGCGGCGGAGAATCTTCATCATGGAACTCTTCGGGAGCTCGTTTAGGAATTCGATCTCCCGAGGAACCTTGTACTTGGCCAACTGGCCAGTAAGATAGGTCTTCAGGTCCTCG
>CAIXHJ010000166.1 GCA_903919165.1 uncultured Holophagaceae bacterium | reverse complement strand
TTCTCCAGCCGGGTCGGCCAGCAAGATGAAGCCGCGCTGGCAGGGAATCTGGGACGTCACCAGACCCATCACCGAATCGAGAAGTTCCGCCAGGCCCGCTGCCCGGAGCAGGGTTCCCGCCATGCTGGCCAGCCGCTGGAACAACGTGACCGCCTCGCCCGCAGGGTGCTGGCCGCTGGCCTGGGCCAGCATGGCCTCCAGGCTGGCGTGGGGCACCAGGATCGAACCGGAGGCATCGAAGGCGCGATCCTCCAGGGAGATTCTTGAGGCCACTGCCTTGGGCGCCAGGATCATGTTCAGGCCGGAGGCTGGGGCAGGCACGCCACTTTCCGGAACCCACATTACCATGGCCTCGCCCAGCAGCACCGTGTCGCCGGGATGCAGGGGCGCCGGTTCGGACAGCGGCTTGCCGTTGAGCGAAGTGCCATTGAGGGACTTCATGTCCATCACGAAGGGTCTTCCCTCCCGGAGGAACACCCGCGCATGGATCCGGCTCACGGCGTTCGCCTGGATCTTGATGGTGGCCTGATCGCCCCGGCCAATGGTCACGCCCTCTTCGGTGAGGGTCACGGGATGCAGGGCACCGTCAACCTGAAGGGTGAGTTTCATGGGCGATCCGGAAGGGGGTCTGAGTTTACCACGCAGCGACGGACCCCATCGACGTCCCGTTGTAATCTATGAGGTTCACCCAAGTGGGTGTGGAGGCCCATTGACCAAAGTCGGATTCATGTCCCTGGGCTGTCCCAAAAACCTCGTGGATTCTGAGGTCATGCTGGGCCACCTGCGATTAAAGGGTTACCAGATCACGCCCGTGCTCGAAGAGGCCCAAGTACTGGTGGTAAATACCTGCGGCTTCATCGACGCCGCCAAGCAGGAGAGCGTCGAAGCGATCCTCCAGGCTGCCTCCATGAAGCAACAGGGCGCCTGCGAGAAGCTCATCGTGGCGGGCTGTCTGGTGGAGAGGTACCGAGAGGAGCTGATGGCGGAGATGCCGGAGATCGACGCGTGCCTGGGCACCCGGGACATCGAGCAGATCGCCGAGATCATCGGCGCCAACGCCGTCTTCGACCTGGATCCGGACCCGGACTACCTCTACAGCGAAGCCAGCCCCAGGTGGCTCACCACGCCGAAGGCCAGCGCCTACCTGAAGATCAGCGAGGGCTGCGACCATGCCTGCGCCTTCTGCGTGATCCCGCAGCTGCGTGGCGCCCAACGCAGCCGCAGCATCCAGAGCGTCGTGGCCGAGGCGAAGAACTTGGTGGCCCAGGGCGTTCTCGAGATCAGCCTCGTGGGCCAGGACACCACGGACTACGGCCGGGATTTCGGCGATCCGGACGCGCTCGAAAAGCTGGTCCGCGCCCTCGGCCAGGTGGAAGGGCTCCGCTGGTTCCGCATCCACTACGCCTACCCCAACCGCCTCACGGATGACCTGCTGCACGCCATGGCGGAGACGCCAAACTGCGCGCGGTACCTGGACATGCCGCTCCAGCATGCCGATGCCGCCATCCTCAAGGCCATGGCCCGGGGCGGCAGCCGTGCCCAGTTTCTGAAGCTCATCGAAAAGGTACGCCGCCTCGTGCCGGGCATCGCCATCCGTTCGAACTTCATCGTGGGCTTCCCAGGCGAAGACGACGCCGCCTTCGAGGAGTTGAAAGCCTTCGTGAAAGAGGCCCGCTTCGACCATGTGGGCGTCTTCACCTACAGCTGCGAAGACGGTACCTTGGCCTACGCCTTGGGCGATCCCGTTCCCAAGCGCATCAAGGAGTTCCGCAAGCGGCGGATCCTGGAGCTGCAGCAGAAGATCGCCCGGGAAAAGAACCAGGAGAAGGTGGGCCAGATTCTCGACGTGCTGGTGGAAGGCGCTCACGAGGAGACCGACCTCCTCGTGAAGGGCCGCCACCAGGGCCAGGCGCCGGACATCGACGGCAATGTGCTACTGGTGGACGGCACCCCCCAGATAAACACCATCCAGAAAGTGCGCATCATGAAAGCCCACGCCTACGACCTCATCGGCGAAGTCGAGGAGGGCGGCCTGGAGGCGAGTACCGCGGCGTACGAGGCGAGCTTCAGAAGGAAGGGTTCAGCCCGCTGATCCGCCCTCGTATTAGGGGCGATCCAAGTAGGACAAGGCTGGTCAGGCCTACTAGGACCAGCCCGACGATGAAGGACCAGGAGCCCCTGGCTGGCTCGAATGAGGGTGATGGACTCAGCCTGCTCAAGACGTAGGCGATTCCATTGTTGGTGAAATGGCCAAGCAAAGCGGGCCATAGCGAGCCCGTGCGAAGCACGAGCCAGCCCAGGAAGAGACCGATGGCGAAGGTCCCGGGCAGCTTCACCCAGCTGCCGTGGACCAGTGCGAACATGAGGGCGGTGAACAGCAGGGCCCGCTGGTCTCCGGCGAGTTCGCGGATGCGCGCCAGACCGTAGCCCCGGAAAAGTACCTCCTCCGCGATGGGCGCCCCCAGCACCAGGCCGAGGACCCCTACCGATGCCACAGGATCGGGAAAATGAGGCAATCCCACGGTCCGGTCAACGGCCCAGGCCCACGCCAACACGACGAGCAATTGAGAGAAGACGCACAGGACCGTCCACACCAGGAGGCCTGGGCCCACCGGGGCCAGGGGCAGGGCCTTTCGCCATTCGGTTCCCCAGGCGGATTTCGCCACCCAGAGGACACCCGGCACGACCGTCAGCATGGCCAGGAACCCGAAGACGGCCCCAAGAAGTGGATGGGGCTTGCTGGCAATGATCGCAGCGATCCCCAGGGGGAGCGAAAACAGGTTGAGCCAGACGAAGAGGCCCAGGGTCGTCCCCACGCCCGCAAAGCGGCGATTGATGCGGTTGGTCTCAGCGGCTGGCACCGCTGCACTTTCACCTTCAACCATGGGATTGCCTCGGTGGGTCCGACCACTTCAACACGAAGGCGCCTGGAGCGTCCATCCCCGGCTCCTTCCGCTATCCTCGTCCCATGCTGGAACTGCGACAGATCACCCGCGCCTATGAACTCGGCGGCGAGCGCGCCGGCGTGTTCGCCGTGTCGCTGGAGGTACCGAAGGGTTGCCTGGCGGTGCTGGCGGGCCCCAGCGGCAGCGGCAAGACCACCCTGCTGCAGCTGGCTGGGTTACTGGATGTGCCGGACGAAGGCGAGGTCCGCCTCGATGGCGAGGCTGTGTCCGCTCTATCCGAAAAGGCCCGCTGCGACCTTCGCCTGCGAAAGCTGGGCTTCGTTTTCCAGGCCTTCAACCTGGTGCCTGTGCTGTCCGCGCTGGAGAACGTGATGCTTCCCCTGCAACTCCAGGGAGTGACCGACGAAGAGGCCCGACGCCGTGCTGGGTCCGCCCTGGAGCGCGTGGGCCTCGCAGATCGTCGGCACCACCGCCCGGACCAGCTCAGCGGCGGTCAGCAGCAGCGCGCCGCCATCGCCCGGGCCCTGGCCCCGGATCCCCTGCTGGTCCTCGCGGATGAACCCACCGCCAGTCTCGACCACGCCCATGGTGGGCCCCTCATGGACCTCATGGCCGAGCTGGCCCAGGAGCGTGGCGTCACCTTCCTCGTCGCCAGCCATGATCCCTCGGTCATCTCCCGCGCCCACCGCGTTTTCCGTCTCAGGGACGGGAAGCTCATCGGCGAGGAGGTGGCCCGGTGATCCTCGCCCGGCTCGCCCTCCGGAACTTGATGCGCCAGCGGCGCCGCACGGCCCTCACCCTGATGGTGGTGGTGGCTGGTTTCCTGGCCCTCAGCCTGGCCGGGGGCTTCATGGCCCAGACCTTCCAGGGACTGGCCGATGCGGCTATCCGCGGGGGTCTGGGCCATCTCCAGGTGATGCCCAAGGACTCGATGGAAGGCGATGAGGCCCAGAGCCTGGAGAAGGCCCTGCCCGATGGCGAGGCCCTGGCCGCAAGGCTTCGTGAGGATCCGGCCGTGATGGAGGTGCTGCCCCGCATTCAATTCATGGGCCTGCTGTCCAGTGGCGCCAAAAGCGTGGCCTTCCTTGGCACGGCCGTGAATCCAGTGCTCGAGCCCAGGTTCATGGCCTGCACGGAGGCCCTGAAGGGTGGTATCCAGGCTTCCGGTGGTACAGGTTCGCAGTGGCTTTCCGCCGATTCTGCAGCCCGCGAGGTGATCCTCGGCGTAGGTCTGGCCCGGGCCCTGGGCGCCACCGTGGGCAGCTCCCTCACGCTGATGTCCACCACCCGGGACGGGGCGTTGAACGCCGTGGACGTGGAGGTGGCCGGCCTCCAGGACCTCGGTCTCCGCGAGCTGAACGACCGCTTCCTCACCGTGAGCCTCGCCACCGCCGACCAGCTTCTGGATGCAGGGGCTGCGCGGTCGCGGCTGTCCGTGGTGCTCAGGCGCCCCGAGCACACGGCCGCGGAACAGGCGCGGCTCCAGGTCCTGCTGCCGGAAACATTCGTGAAACCCTGGTTCGAGCTGGCCTCCTTCTACCGGCAGGTGAAGCTGCTCTACTTCGCCATCTTCGGCTTCATGGGCCTGGTGCTCTTCCTCGTGGTGCTGCTGGCCACGGCGAACACCCTGCTGATGTCGGTGATGGAGCGGGTACGCGAGTTCGGCATCCTGCGGGCCATGGGCCTCCAGCCGGGACAATTGCTCTTCCTGTTGCAATGGGAAGGCGCCCTCCTCGGCCTCATGGGCAGCGTACTGGGACTGGCCGCGACCTTGCTGCTGCGGACTGGCCTGAACGTCCTGCACCTCCAAATGCCCGCACCACCGGGTACCAGCCACGGCTACGAGCTGAACATCCACTTCGTACCGGGCGTCTACGCCCTCGTGGCGGTCGGCCTGCAGATGACCATCCAAGTGAGCGCCCTATTCCCAGGGTTGAAGGCGGCCAGGCTGCGCATCGTGGAGGCGCTGCGGCATGTCTGAATTCTTGATGCCAATTACTCGCCACATCGCTTCGCGATGCGGCGAGTAAACTGCAGGGCATGAACCCGTTCTTCCGCGTTTTCATTCCTTTGCCCCTCCTTTGCCTTCCGCTCCGGGCCGATGGGGTGGAAGTGGCCCTGGGTGTGGCGGTCGGGCCCACGGCCCGGGGCGCAGCACCTGGAAGCCAGGGGGACAACACGACCGCCCTTCAGGTCCGCGCGGGATGGGACCACTCCCCCTCTCCCTTCCAGATGGACCAATGGCAAGCCCTGGCCCAGGCCGGATCCAACTGGGACCTAGCCTACTCCATGGCGGCAGCCGGTTGGCAGCACAGCTGGTGGACCGAGTACCACGGCGCCCAGGCCGCTCTCGGTGCGGAACTCCGCGCGGAGCGCTATCAGGGACACAGCTCCCTGGCGGGCGGCCCTTCTCCACTGGAGCAAAATCAGGCCTGGATCCTCCGGCCCTGGGTACGGGCCCAGTTGGGATTTCGGGGCATCCTCATCCCCTTCTTGCCACCAGGTGCATTCAACATTCTGGCATGGCTCACCGAAGGCGGCGCCTATTCCCATCCCTTCACTCGTCTCGAAGTGGCCGTCCCCCTCTGGCACCAGGGGGGCGAAGGTCCCAGCGGCCTGCTCCGCCAGATGGCGCCACGCTGGGAAGTCTCGCTCCAGTTCGGCATGCGCTTCGGTCGTCCCCACCGACTCTGACCTCCACCCTCAGCCCCTCGGAGAGAGCTTGAATCCCCTCCAGACGGAAACCACGCGAAGGGCCCCGCGGATCGCCTGGTGGCTTGCCACGGGCTGCGGCAGCGGCTACCTGCGTCCTGGGCCGGGGACCTGGGGGAGCCTCGCGGGACTGGCGGCCTGGGTGCTGCTGCTTGGCGG
>CAIXHJ010000165.1 GCA_903919165.1 uncultured Holophagaceae bacterium | reverse complement strand
TAGAGCGCACGGAGCCGTGCTTCGGGCGTGGAGGCATCATGGAGGGCAGTCCGCAAGTCGATCCTGGCGTGGTTCACCGCGTCCCGCCGAAGGATCAGGTCGGCACGGTGCTTGTCGCGTATGGCCCTGATGCTGGTCTTCTGGACCTCGGTCAGGTTCAGGGCCCGGCCGATCCGTTCGGTGCGGGGACCGCGGCCCGGCCCGGGCTGGGCCGCAAGCGGGAGGGTCAGAAGGGCGAGAATCAAGGTGGAGCGGAGCATGGAAGTCATGGGTGCCTCCTGGCAAGAGCTGTTCAACGGCCTCGTTTAGTGAGACACGGCTCAGGGAAGGAGGTTGAATCCAGGCAGACTGGAAGGATGATTCGAACCTGCGATGCCATCGTCCTGAAAGCCGTGCC
Organism: uncultured Holophagaceae bacterium; assembly: GCA_903919165.1. GTDB lineage: Bacteria > Acidobacteriota > Holophagae > Holophagales > Holophagaceae > Geothrix. Next base: position 2,043 of record CAIXHJ010000165.1, on the reverse strand, counting down.
CTTCGCCGAAGGAGGGGCGGTGGTGTCCTTTCTATCCGAGCATGGCGAACGCCTGTCTGGCCTGGCTAAGGGAGTGAAGAAACCCACGGCCAAGTGGGTGGCAGCCTTTGAACCGTTGAGCATGGTTCGGGTCAGCTTCTTTGGGAAGGAGCAGACAGAGCTGAAACGCGTCACCCGTTGTGAACTGAGCTTCAGTCCGCTCTCCTTGGGACATTTGGAATCCAGCCTGGTGATGGCCTGCCTAGCGGATCTCTTCGACCGGGTGGCCCGGGAGGGTGTGGAGGACGACCGGCTCTACCGCCTGCTCAGCACCTGCGGACGTGCGTTGAAGGCTGATCCCAACAATGCCCTCGGCATCCTCGCCTATGCGGAGCACTGGCTGCTCCACTGCATGGGAGTGCTGCCCCATCCCCGCGTCTGTGGCCGTTGCGGGGACGAAACCGCACCGCTCGTCATCCTCAGCCCGGAGGAAGGGTGGTGCTGCTCCTCCTGCACGCCGGTGGACCCCATGGAATCCCTGCCTCCCGGCAGCCGGGAGCATCTCCGGAACCTCAGGTGCAGTGGCGCGGACACGGCCCCCAGGGTGGATCCGGCGGACGAAGCCCAGCAGGTGGTCACGGCCCTCCTCAGAGCCAGGCTGCTCCAGGAACTGGGTGGCGGGCTGAGGAGTTACGACGTGCTCTGGCGTTCCGTCTGATTCACGCGCTAAAAGGTGGTACCTTGGTCCTGTGGATCAGGGCGTCGCTGTCCGTAAGGGCAGAGGAAAGTCCGGGCTCCGCAGGGTGCTGGGCCTGGTAACACCAGGGCGGGGCGACCCGACGGAAAGTGCAACAGAGAGCAGACCGCCGATGGCCGCGCAAGCGGATCAGGCAAGGGTGAAACGGTGGGGTAAGAGCCCACCGCCGGACTGGCAACAGGACGGGCACGGCAAACCCCCCAGGGAGCAAGACCAAATAGGCCGGCGCACCGCGCAAGCGGCGAGGGTTGACCCGACCGAGCCGGCGGGTAGGTCGCTTGAGGTGGCTGGCGACATCCATCCCAGAGGAATGACGCTCCACGACAGAACCCGGCTTACCGATCCACCACAGCCCTCGCAAGAGGGCTGTGCTTCGCTTGATGAGATAGTGGGGAATGCGACGCCCCACGCCTGCCACCGCCGCATTGCTCGTGACGTCCCTCGCCTTCCACGTGGACACGCTCCTTTACTACCTGCTGGTACCGCTGCTGCCGCGGTACGCCCGGGACCTGGGCTTGAATCCCATGAAGGTGGGGGTTCTCTTCGGAAGCTATGCGGTGGCCCTCCTGCTGGCGACCTTTCCGGTGGCAGTCCTGACGGACCGGTACGGCCGACGGGCGCCCATGCTCTGGGGGTTGGGCGGCCTCGCGGCAACCACGCTTCTGTTCGCCATATCGAGTCAATACTGGCTGCTGGTCCTGGCCCGGTTCCTCCAGGGCATCGCGGGTGCGGCCACTTGGCTACCGGGCATGGCGCTGTTGGCGGATTACTTCCCATCGGAGTCCCGGGGCCGGGCCATGGGCACCGCCTTCGCCGCCGCGAACCTGGGGGTGCTCATCGGCCCGCCGGTTTCAGGATTCCTCGATCAGCATGCCGGACCATCAGCGCCCTTCCTGCTCGGGGCCGGACTGGTGGTCCTGGACGCCGCCGGGAGGTTCTTCCTGCTGTCGGATGTGGCGCAGGAGCGCGGACCACGCCTGCCATTTCGGCAGCTTCTGTCCAATCCGGTCATCCGCCTCTTCGCCGGGGCGATGGCGCTGGGATCGGGGCTCTGGGCCCTGCTTGAATCCACCCTGCCGGTGGACCTGGACCACCGGCTGGCCCTCAGCCCTTACCAGATCGGCCTCTGCTTCGCGGCCGCGGCCCTGACCCAGAGCCTCACTGCGCCGCTCATGGGCCGGTTATCCGATCGCATCGGGCGAGCCAAGGTGCTTCGCATGGGCCTGGTGCTGGCCCTGGTCCTGCTTCCTCTGCCGGCCCTGGTTCCCAGGGCATGGATGGTCGTGGTGGCCATGATGGGGCTGGGG
>CAIXHJ010000164.1 GCA_903919165.1 uncultured Holophagaceae bacterium | reverse complement strand
CCGCGCTCGGGCCGCGCCAGGCGCTGTCCATGGTGCTGGCGCTGTCGCTGCTCAATCCGCACGTCTACCTGGATACGGTGGTCCTGCTCGGTTCCTTCGGCGGCCAGCAGGCGGGCCTCGGCAAGCTCTGGTTCGCGGCGGGCGCGATGAGCGCCTCCGTGGCCTGGTTCCTCGCCCTGGGCTTCGGCGCCCGGGTGCTCTCGCCCCTCTTCGGCCGGCCGATGGCGTGGCGGGCGCTGGACGGGATGATCGGGGCCGTGATGCTGGGGCTGGCGGGCACGCTGGCCTTCGCCTCGCCGGCCGCCCTCTGATCGCGGGTTCCGCAGGGCCGGGATCCCGGGGGCGGGCCTGGAGGACATTTTTGGCTCTTCGCTAAAAGGTGTGGGTAGGGGGTAGGCAGGGGCCCGGTTCAGGTTCAAATAGATGGATGGACGCAAACGAGCTTTTCAAGACGGCACTCGGACTTCAGCCCCCCTGGGAGGTAGCCTCTCTGGACTTCGATCTGAGCAAGCGCCGGCTGGACATCCGGGTCGACTTCCAGAAGGGCTCTTCCTTCCCTTGTCCGGTCTGCGGAGTTCCAAGCAAGGCCCACGACACCGAGGAAAGGACCTGGCGGCATCTGGACTTCTTCCAGCACGCGGCCTACCTGACGGCCCGGGTACCGCGCTGCAACTGCGACGAACACGGCATCAAGACCGTGGACGTTCCGTGGGCCAGGAAGGGCTCCGGCTTCACGCTCATGTTCGAAGGCTTGCTCATGATCCTCGTGCGGGAAATGACGGTGAATGCCGTTGCTCGCCTGGTGGGGGAGCACGACACGCGCATCTGGCGGGTTCTGAAACACCACGTGGACGAGGCCCGTGCCAAGCAGGACTTCTCCATGGTCAAGACGATAGCTGTCGACGAGAAGTCTTATCGCCGGGGGCATCGCTACGTCACCTTCGTCATGGACCTTGAACTGCGGCGCCTCCTTTTCGGAACGGTGGGGCGCGATGGCGACACCCTGGCTGCCTTCGTGGAGGACCTGAAGCAGCATGGAGGGCAGGCAGAGCAGATCCTGGATGTTTGCAGCGACCTGTCGCCAGCCTTCATCAAGGGCATCCGGGAAAACCTGCCCAAAGCAGAAATCACCTTCGACCGCTTCCACCTGATGAAATTGATGAACGAAGCCCTGGATGCCGTTCGGCGCGAGGAGTCCCCTTCCACGCCTGGCCTGAAGAAGACGCGGTACGACTGGCTGAAGAACCCGGGCGATCTGACCCAATCCCAGAAAAAGCGCTTAAAGGGGCTGAAGTCCATGAACCTTCAAACGGTTGAGGCATACCAGATGAAGCTCCTTTTCCAGGACCTCTTTGAGCAGACGAACCCTCGTGCCGCCAAGGTCTTCCTGGCCGACTGGTGCACGCTCGCCCATGCCAGTGGCCTGGTGCCGCTCATGAGGTTCGCGAACACCCTCCAGGGCCACGCCAAGGGCATCCTGAACTGGTGGCGGGCTCGCATCTCCAACGGCCTGATCGAGGGCATGAACAGCCTGATCCAGGCCGCCATCGCCAAGGCTCGCGGCTACCGGAACCCAGAGAACCTGATCACCATGGCCTACCTCATCGCCGGCAAACTCAGCTTTTTTAACGTCCCCACCCTGGCCGGGTTACCCACCTGAAACAGCGAAGAGCCAATATTATGAAACCATGCATTTCCCGCTTTTTCCGTTTGGCGGCGTTCTGCTCCAACAATTCATTCCTGCTGCCTGGTGGTGATTCCATTTCGTTGATTATTCCCTCGTGGGGTTGTTCTTGCATCCTTGGTCCCTTCCGGTTGGGTTCAACGTCAAGGCTGGCGAGCAGCATTCTGCAGCATCCGGCAATTCTATCAGCTGTCCACCCACGCGACGGGCCTG
>CAIXHJ010000163.1 GCA_903919165.1 uncultured Holophagaceae bacterium | reverse complement strand
GGGGACCACCTGCTTTTCCACCTGCAGGCCATCCCGGGGACCGACTTCATGGATGAGGATTTCCGGCATCGAACTTCCCCTAAAAGACCACCACAGAGATCACAGAGAAATGAAAATCACTCATTTTCCTCTCTGTGTCCTCCTGCTTTTCTCTGCGCCCTCTGTGGTTCAGCATTTCGGATTTCACAGCTTCCGTGCGATGGCTTCGCCCATCTCCAGAGTGGTGGCGCTGCCGCCCATGTCGTAGGTGCGGACCTTGCCCTCGGCGATGACGGCGGCGGTGGCGGTTTCGAGGCGGGCGGCCTTCTCGGCCTCCCCCAGCCAATCCAGCATCATCTTAGCGGCGAGGATGGTGGCGATGGGGTTCACCTTGTACTGGCCCGCGTACTTGGGCGCGCTGCCGTGGCTGGGCTCGAACACGGCCAGCTTGTCGCCGATGTTGCCCGAACAGCCGAAGCCGAGGCCGCCCACCATCTGGGCCGCCAGGTCGCTGATGATGTCGCCGAAGAGATTCGTCGCCACCATCACCCCATAGTTCTTCGGGTTCTTCAGCATCCACATGGTGATGGCGTCCACATTCGCATCGTCCATCTGGATGTCCGGATAGTCCCTGGCGATGCGCTTGCCGGTCTCCAGGAACATGCCTTCCGTGGCGCGTACCACGTTGGCCTTGTGGATGACCGTCACCTTGGGATAGGCGAACTTTTTTGCGTACTCGAAGGCGGCGCGGATGATGCGATCACAGCCCTTCTGCGTGTTCACCTTGCAGGTGATGGCGAAGGCATCACCAGGCAGGTCCGCGAAGTAGCCGAAGGGCTTGCTGAGCTTTCTCAGGCTCTCCTTCAGCTCATCGGGCACGGGGCTGAATTCGACGCCCGCATAGAGATCCTCTGTGTTCTCACGGAAAATCACCATGTCGATGCCTTCCTGGTAGTTCAGGGGATTGCCGGGATAGGCCTTGCAGGGCCTCAGGCAGGTGAAGAGGTCGAACATCTGCCGCATGCGTACGATGGGGCTGCGGTAGATGAGACCTTTGCCTTTCAGTTCGGGTACCAGTTCCGCCTCGGCCTCCTTCCCGGGCTTGGAGGTAATGGCCCCGAACATGGCGGCGTGGCTTTGCTTCAGCAGGTCGATGGTGCGCTGGGGGAAGGACTCGCCCTCCTGGCACCAGAATTCCCAGCCGATGTCCCCGTGGGTGTACTTGGCGTCGAACTGCAGGGTGTCAAGGCAGATCTTCGCCGCCTCCATGACCTCGACGCCGACACCGTCACCTGGCAACCATGCGATGTTGTACTGACTCATGATCTGGCTCCTGCGAAAAATGGGCTGGCGCGCCCGCCTAGAGGCGGAACCCGTGCTTTAAGGGATCTCTCTCATCGATGACGAAGTGGTTGAAGCCGGTGATGTAGGCGGAACCGGTGATCCGGGGCGTCACTGCGTCGAACTCGCCGACCTTGAGGGTGTCCAGGATCCTGCCCCGGAACAGCGTTCCCAGGATGCTCTCGTAAACAAAGTCCTCGCCCACCTTCAGCTGCCCCTTGGAGTGCAGGGCCGCCATCTTGGCGCTGGTGCCGGTGCCGCAGGGCGAGCGGTCGAGGCTGGGCTTGCTATCGTTGCCGAACACCACGACGTTCTTGCGGTCTGCTTCCGGATGGGTGGGCTTGCCGTAGATCTCCACCACATCGGCCGAGCGGATGTGGCCCAGGGTCGGATGCTGGATGGGGACCGTCCGGTTGACGGTCTCCCGAATGTAGATGCCCAGTTCTTTCAATTTCTGGCTGTTCTTCGGGTCTATCTCGATGCCCAGTTGGTCCACAGACACGAGGATGAAGAAATTGCCGCCGAAGGCGATGTCGACCTCGATCTCCCCCAGCCCGGGTACCACGATGGCGACGCCGGACCGGTACATGAAGGATGGGACATTGGTGAAGGAGACTTCCTGGACCTGGCCGTGGTCCACCCTGACTTCACCGCGGACCAGTCCGGCCGGGGCTTCCATCCTGATCCGGGTCACCGGCTCCACCGCCGGGACCATGCCGGTCTCCACGGCGGCGGTCATGGCGCCGATGGTGCCGTGGCCACACATGTTCAGATAGCCGCCCCCATCCATGAAGATGATCCCGAAATCCGCCTCCGTCATGCAGGGTTCGGTGATGATGGCCCCGAACATGTCGCCGTGCCCCCGGGGCTCCAGCATGAGTGCCGTCCGCAAGTAATCGACATGCCTTTCCAGGTACTCCTTCTTCGCCGCCATGGACTCGCCGGGGATCTTCGGGATCCCGCCGATCACGATCCGGGTGGGTTCGCCTGCGGTATGGGTGTCGATGGCGTGAATGCTGCGGATGAATTTCATGCCGGTGCTCCTTTGGATTCAGCGTAGTCGGTTGGCCTCACAGGATGTAGGCCTCCTGGACCAGGTCGTTCTCCTGGAACCGTCCCCAGCGGAAGGGGCTGCAGTCGATGCTCTGGTACTTGCCGGTGATGACCAGTTCGGCCAGGCAGGCCCCCACGGCCGGACCCTGCTGGGCGCCATGGCCGCTGTAACCCACCTGGAGGAGGAGGTTCGAGTGGTTCTCGTGCCAGCCCACGATGGCGTTATGGTCGATGGTGTTGGTGTCGTAGAGGTGGGCCCAGCCGCGCTTGAGCTTGCACTTGGCGGTCGCGGGAATCCGCTCCTGCATCACCAGGTTGATCTCGTTGACGTAGTACTCAGGCTCGAAGGTGGTGTCGAGGCTGTCGGGGGCGTCGAGCCTGGCCTTGCCGACCATCATGCTGCCGCTCTCGAACTTGAAGAAAATCCCCTGATCGATGCTGGTGAGCGGGATGTCCTGCCAGCGAGGATCGTTGTCGGGGAAGTCAGTCATGAAGAGCATCCGCTTCTGGGAGATGATGGGCATGCGGTCCTCGGCCGGAATGCCGGAATTGTCCAGGAGCTTGTTGGTCCAGGGTCCAGTGCAGAGGGCCACGATGCCCGCCTCCACCTGCTCCTCGGCTCCGGCCCTCTTCATCTTCACGCCACTGGCACGCCCGGCGCGGTCGAAGGTGACGGCCACGACTTCGGTATTCAGCTGCAGCACCGGCTTGACCTTGAAGTCAGTCATGGCCCGCTCGAAGTAGCCCACCGTCGCCTGGCTTGGATCGAAGCTGCCGCAATCGGCGCCGAACAGTCCCCCGGCAATGGGCTCCATGCCCAGGAACTCCCGCACCTCGGGGTCGATCTCGGCCACGCTGCATCGCAGCCCGGGGATTTTGGCCTCCACCTGGGCCGGGGTGAACAGCTCGAAGTTCACCCGGTTCGCCTTCAGGATCTCGGCGACCTTGGGCATCTGCCTCCATTCGGCCTCGTAGTAGTTGAACAGGTAGCCTTTCCTCTGGAAGCCGATGGCCATGCCCATGTCTTCCTTGAACCGGCTGAGTATTTTGATCCCCATGCTGGAGATCTGCATGTTGATGGAGGTGGTGTACAGGTTGCGGAAGCCTCCGGCCGAATGGGACGTGGCGCCGGCGGCCACGGTCTCCCCCTGGTCCAGGACCAGGATGGATCCGGTGAATCCCTGCTTCAGCAGGTTGTAAACCAGAGAGCCTCCTCCTATACCGGCTCCGATCACGACCACATCGAACTTGCGCATAGTGCCCCCTAGGCCTCCCGCCATCGGGAGTGGGAAAGGTACCGTGAGGTTGGCGAATCCTGCGGGCTGGGCATAGCGAGAGCCGCCGACATTCGCAATGAAACCGCCAGCGCTCCCCCTGAAGGCATGGGGGAGCGCTGGTGACGTACGACTACTGGGGCGGTGCAATATCCACGGTATAGATGATCTTGTTCTCGGACCATTTCAGGGGATCCGAAGAGGCGACTTTCAGGATGAAATATTTATTCATGGACAGGTCGCCCTTGCCGTTGAGGGTGATCGTCCCGGTGATGCCGGGGTAGTTCTGGATGGCGCGGAGGGCCTTGCAGACCTCGACCCGGCTGGGCAGCTTGCCATTATTGGCCTTGGCGGCGCTCTCGACGGCCTTCAGCAGCATGGCCATGGCGTCATAGGACTGGGCGCAGAAGGGCTCCGGAGTGTTGCCGTACTTGGCCTTGAAATCGGCGATGAACTTGGCGGTGTTGGGATAGGACTGGGGCGGCCCGACGGTGGAAGAGTAATAGGTGCCCAAGCCATCGGTCAGGGCCCTGCCGGCGATCTTCGTGGCATCGGAGGAATCCAGGCCGTCACAGGTGAGGAACACGCCCTTGTAGCCCTTCTCGCGGGCCTGCTTGTAGAACACGGCGGTATGGTCGAACATGCCGCCGAAGTAGATGGTGTCGGGCTTGGCGGAGAGGATCGGTGAGAGGATTGCGTCGAAGTTGTCTTTCTCGTCGGTGTCGGTGACGCCCAGCACCTTGATGCCCTTGCCCTCAGCCTCCTTCTTGAAGTAGGAAGCGATGCCTTGGCCGTAGGCCCCCTTGTCAGACAGCACCCAGACGGTCTTGATGCCCAGGCTCTTGGCGAAATCGGCGCCTACGGCGCCCTGCACGTCGTCGCGACCGCAGACCCGGTTCATCTCGGGGTATCCGCGGTCGGTGATCCTGGGGTTGGTGGTGCCTGGGCTGACCGCGCACAGGTTGGCGGAGTGGTACTCCTCGGAGGAGGGGATGCAGACGCCGGAATTGTAGTGGGCGATGAGCCCGAGCACGGCCGGGTCAGAGACGATGGCCTTGGCGTTGGCTACGCCGGTGTCCGGGTTGGCCTGGTCGTCAAACGGAACGAGTTCGACCTTGAAGCCCATCTTGGTGAGAGGCTCGGAGAGTTGCCCCATGGCGAGCTGGGCGGAGTTCTTGATGTCGGCCCCGATGGCCGACTGGGAGCCAGACAGGGGGCTCTGTGACGCGATCTTGATTGTCTTGTTCTCCTGGTCGCATCCGCCGGCAAAAACCAGGCAGAGCGCGGCCACCGCTGGCCCGAGCACCGAAAGCGTTCGTTTCATTGGCTTACCTCCATGGGTACGTGGTTCTTGATGGGCCGAAAGAGCAGCGCGCTTCGGCTGGGGGGACTTGATGAGCAGGCGGGTTGAACTCGGGGGGGATGCTCCAGAATGGGTTGCCTTAGGATCCGGGGAGGTAGGTGGAATTGCATGTATTTCCATAGGCATATTTTATATGTCATTTTTTTTAATTAAAGCTGCCGATTGTCCCAAATTTCCCATTTTGTGAATATATAAATCACGCTAGGGACAAAAAAATGCCTTATAATTTTTCAAGAACTCATCGCAGTCAAAAAATATTAACCCGATTTCCTTGTAATAGATGATTGCCTTTCGGATTTTGACAGCAAACAATAGGCGCTAGCGAACGATATTTTATTGATAGTTCATTCCCAAAAGTCATGATTCGATCGTCCATCCGATCCGCCCTTGAAGAGAGCTCCAGTTCCAGATTCTCCTTTCCCCTCGCCACCCACAGCCAGGACTCGAGCCGTGAGCTATCCGAGACGTGTCATGCCATCACTGACCGCGCTTGAGTTCTTCGACGCCGCCATGCGCTACAGGAGCTTCACCCGCGCCGCCGCTGAACTGAACGTCACCCAGAGCGCGGTGAGCAGGCAGATCCGCGATCTGGAGGAGTTCCTGGGCCAGTCCCTGTTCCTCCGGGTCAAGCAGAGGCTAGTGGCGACCGAAGCCGGGGAAGCCTACGCCGCCTCGATCCGGGACATTCTCCACCAGGTCGAAGCGGCCACCCTGCAGGTGATGGCATACAGCGGCAAGGGGGGCGTGCTGACCGTGGCCCTGTTGCCGACCTTCGGCTCCCGCTGGCTGGTGCCCAGGCTCGGGGACTTCATCTCCCGCCACGGCGACATCCAACTCAACCTGGTGACCCAGGTGAAACCCTTCGAATTTGCCGGAAGCGGGATTGATGCCGCGATCCATTTCGGCAGCGATACCTGGCCGAACGCCATCTGTCACCGGCTCATGGGCGAGGCCGTCGTCCCGGTCTGCTCACCGTCCCTGCTGGAGGGGCGGCCGGAAATGGAACGACCCCAGGACGTAGGGAAGTTCCCGCTCTTGCAGCTGACCACCCGGCCCCAGGGCTGGATGGACTGGTTGCACGCCGTGGGGGTGCACGGCATCGAAGGTCTCCACGGCCCCCGTTTCGAGGAGTTCCACATGGTCATCCAGGCAGCCATCGCCGGCCTGGGACTGGCCTTGATGCCTCGTTTCCTGATCAAGGAGGAACTCTCCCTCGGGAGACTGGTGGTGGCCATCAACCGCCCGGTGACCAGCAACATGGCCTACTACCTGGTTCACCCCGAACTTAACGCGAACCTTTACAAAGTTTCCGTCTTCCGGGACTGGTTGATCGAGCAGTGCGCGAGGTCAGCCGAGACCTCTTGAGGGACCATCCACGGGCCGATCGGCCCTTTCCATAGAAAGACCTGCGCCATGGAACAGGATCGAGAGCAGTTGGCATCCAGGCTCGACATCGGCAAGGAACTCCTATACCTGACCCAGCAGGACGTGATTTCCGCCGGTCTCACCGAGGCGGACATCCTGCGGCTCACCAGGGACGCGCTGATCGCCCACGGCAGGAAAGCTTACGACATGCCCGCAAAGATCGGTGTGTTCCCGTCTGAGGAAGTGTTCTGCCACGCCATGCCGGCCTACGTCGCATCCAGCTTGGCCTTGGGCCTGAAGTGGATCGGCTGCAATCCCGACAACCCCACCAAGTACGGTCGTCCGCAGACCACGGGCCTCATGCTGCTCAACGACATCCTGTCTGCGTGCCCCATCGCCATCATGGACTGCGCCTGGATCACCGCCACGCGAACCCCTGCCGTGACGGTGCTGGCGGCGGCGGCGCTGCATCCCGACGCCGAGACTTTCGGCATGTTCGGCTGCGGAGTGCAGGGGACAGGGCACGTGAATTTCGCGGAGCATGCGCTGAAGAAGCTCAAGACCATTCACGTGTTTGATGTGAAAGAAGAGAACATGGACCGGCTGATCGCCGAAGTGCAGCCCAAGATCAAGGCGAAGATCGTCAAGGGCAGGAGCTTCGAGCAAGTCACCAAGGAATGTCAGGTGCTGAGTTCGGCCACCTTGATCGTGAAGCGTCCCCACTCGTTCGTGAAGTCCGAATGGGTGGGCAAGGGCCAGACCATCCTGCCCTGCGACCTCAACACCTTCTGGGATCCTGCCATTCCTCGGCAGGCCGACAAGTACATCGTGGACAGCATCGAGGAACACGAACTGTTCGACCGGGTCGGCTATTTCCCCGGCGGACTGCCCCGGATCGCCTGCGAAACCGGCCAGGTCCTCGCGGGCCTGGAACCGGGGCGGGAGTCCCCAGAGCAGCTGATCGTATGCAGCAACATCGGGATGTCGGTGGTCGACGTGGTGGTGGCCAGGGAAATCCTGAACCGGGCCCTGGTCCGGAACATCGGCAGCAAGCTGCGGCTGTAGCCTGCCCGGGGGCGGCCACCGCCAGACCTCCGGACCTCACCCGTTCCCGGGAGTTCCGCTGGCAGAGTGTCGAGCCGGCCGGATCACTTGCAGGCCAGCCAGCTGGCTCCCGTGCGCACCTCCGCGGCGAGCTTCACGCCCAGCGCGCCGAGGTCGTCCGCCCCTTCCATGGCCTCCTTCAGCAGGGCGGCCGCCTGCTCGAGTTCATCCAGGGGTGCCTCCAAGAGCAGTTCGTCGTGGACCTGGAGCAGCAGTCTGGCCCTCAATCCCGAATCCAGAAGACTCTTGTGCAGGCGCACCATGGCGCGGCGCATGAGGTCTGCGGCTGTGCCCTGGACGATGGTGTTGACGGCCTCTCGCAGACCCTGGGCCTGGAACTGCTTGTTGGGGCTTTCCAACTCAGGAATGCGACGGATGCGACCCCAGTGAGTGCGGACGAGACCTTCCGCCAGGGCCTTCTCCTTTGAGTTTTCAATCCAGGCGGCCACCTTGGGCATGCGCTCAAAGTAACGTTCGATGAAGGCCTTGGCCTCTTTCTGGGAGATGCCCAGGTTCGCGGCGAGGGCGAAGGCGCCCTGACCGTAGAGCAGGCCGAAGTTTACGGCCTTGGCCCGGCTGCGGTCGCCGGTGCTCACCTGATCCATGGGGAGACCCATCACCTCCGAGGCCGTCCGGCGATGGATGTCCTCGCCAGCACGAAAGGCGCCCAGCAGCACCGGGTCCTCTGCCAGGGCGGCCACAACCCGCAGCTCGATCTGGCTGTAATCGGCATCCAGCAACATCCAACCCGGCTCGGGCACGAAGGCCCCTCGGATGGCGCGGCCTTCCTCTGTGCGGATGGGGATGTTCTGCAGGTTGGGATCACTGGAGGCCAGCCGCCCCGAGGCCACGGCCGCCTGGTGCAGCCGGGTGTGTACGCGGCCCGTGATGGGGTTCACCATCTGCGGCAGCGCCTCGACGTAGGTTCCTAGGAGCTTCACCATCTGCCGGTGCCGCAGCAGCTCGGCGGCGATTTCAGCTCCCTGCTCCTTCGCCAGTTCCTGGAGCACATCCTCGTCGGTGCTGGGCACCTTGGTCTTTCCAGTGTACTTCACGGGTTTGAACCCGAGCTTACCGAAGAGGATGGCGCCCAGCTGGGTGGGGCTGTTCAGGTTGAATGGTTCTCCCGCGAGTACGATCACCCGGGCCTCGGCGCGCTTGCGCTCGCTATGCATGCGCACGGCAAGTTCGGACAACACCTCCAGGTCAAGCCTGACACCGTGGCCTTCCAGGGCAGCCAAAACCTCGACCAGGGGCAGGTCAACTTCTTCGTAGAGGCGCTTCAGTTGGTCATCCGTGAGCTGGGCTCGCAGCTTGTCGCAAAGTCGCAAGGCCAGGTCGGCATCCTCGGCGGCATATTGGACCGCCTGCTCGAATTCGGCTTCGTCGAAGCGCTTCTGTCCCTTGCCCTTCCCCACCACCTCCTCGAAGGCAATGGGCTTCACGTCCAGCAGACGCACGGAGAGGTCATCCAGGTTATGGCGGACGCCGCTTTCGAGCAGGAAGCTCAGCACCATGCTGTCGTCCGCCAGCCCCAATACGGGCAGGCCATGGCGGGCCAGCACCTGGAGATCGTACTTGAGATTCTGGCCGCACTTCCCCACAGAGGCCTCCGCCAACAGAGGCGCCAGGGTTCGGCGAACCTCGCTAAAGGGAAGGTTGCGGGGATCCAAGTGGGGCGCCATCTCCTCGAAGAAGGCCGCCGCGTCGCCCCGCAGGTCCAGCAGGGCTTCCGGCAGGCCTGAATCCGGCAACAGCCCTGGCAGCGAGCCTTTCGTGTCCGCAGTGGCTGGCTTGAGATGGGCCAGGGGGACATAAAGCCCTTCGTTCGGCGCCCAGGCTAGGCTTAGGCCCACGATGTGACCCCGGGTGGGATCGATGCTGGTGGTCTCGGTGTCGAGGCCAAAACGGCCTGCGGCACGACAGAGAGAAACGGCGGCCTTGAGATCTGCCAGGGTCGAGGCGGCCCGGTACTTCCGTTCGCTGCCCGCCTGTTCTGCGCTCTGGGTGAACTCCTTGGTGAGGGTCTGGAAGCCCAGGGCTTTGAAGGTCTCCCGGGCCTTGGCTTCGTCCACGCCGGGATAGGCGAGGTCTCTTGGATGCAGGGTGAGATCCAGGTCCGTCACCACGGTGACGAGGCGCTTCGTGAGATCCAGCCACTCGGCGGCAACCTCCAGGCCCTCCCGCTGCCTGGGCTTCAGGTCGGCTTTGGAAGCGATGACACCGTCGAGGCTGCCGAACTTCTCCAGCAACAGGGCCGCGCCCTTCTCTCCGATGCCCGGCACCCCCTTCACGTTGTCAGAGGCGTCCCCCACCAGGCTGAGGAAGTCCACCACCTGCTCGGGCCATACGCCCATGCGGGCCTTGACGCCCTCGCGGTCGTGCCACACCTCGCCGTCCTTGGTGTTCAGGACCTGGATGTGGAGGTCATCGTCCACCAGTTGCAGTAGATCTTTGTCCGGGCTCACGATGACCGCCGGAAGGCCCATGGCAGCGGACTCCCGGGCCAGGGTTCCCATGACGTCATCCGCTTCGTAGCCGTGCAGTTCCACGATGGGAATGGAGAGGGCCTCCACCAGCTGGCGGATCATGGGGATCTGCGGGCGCAGGTCCTCGGGCATGGCGTCCCGGTTGGCCTTGTATGCGGGATAGATTTCATGCCGGAACGTGGGCTCCGGTGTGTCGAACACGCAAGCGATGTGGGTGGGTTTGTGCTTGTCCAGGAGTTGCAGCACCAATCGCGTGAACGTGTAGGCCGCGCCATTCTTCAGCCGTGGATTGGCGAAGTAAGCCCGAAAAATGAACGCGAAGGTGTCGATCAGGTAGAGGCGGTCTTCATTCATCCCAACAGTGTCTCAGAATCGCTCCGCTCCACGGGTTGGGACGCCCAATCTCGGCGCGAAAAGGACTTCCACAACCTGGCCCGGGTCAGAGGGCCTCTGTCACAGGCCCTCACAGGCTCAAGGGGCTGAGCGTTCCAGCCCTCTTGACGCCCAACCGGATGGGCCGGAGTGGGCCCTTCTTGGGCAGGGTCACCTCGAGCCATAGTTCTTCGCCAGGCTTGCGAAGGCTGGGATCCGGCACGTGCTCGGGAATGAAAAAGGCAAGAGGGGCATCGAGCACCACCGCCCATGAGGCCTCGGGCAGGTCCCGCATGCGCTCGGGCAGCATGGCATTCTGGTCCGCGTCGTAGATCACGAGCCGGTTGGGTTCGGCTTTCCCGGCGCGGGCGACGAGTCCTTTGGGGCCGGCCTCCAGGTCTACGTGAAGGCGATGCGGCTGCCAACGGGGCGGCCAGGGCTCAGAATCCTTCAAGGCCTTGGGCCGAGGTTCCAGACGGGGAAGCCCGGCGCCAAGCACGGGCACTTCCACTCTTAGGCTCACATAGCGGCCCCGGATCGGCAGGCTGGGATCCACGGGGGCCGCCTTCAACCAGAACCTGGGCCGGGTGGCCCGGTCATAGAGCAGTTTGCCACCCAGGCTCAGTACCAGCAGCAGGTGCAGACACGTCAGCAGGATGGCTTTCTGCTTCGAGGTCATCGGGTACCTCCCGCGGCGATCTTCGCGTTGAGCATCCTTCGCATGCGTTCCAGCTGCCAGCCTCCGACCAGGAAGACCAGCCCAAGGCCCATGAGGCCCAGGGAACGACCCAGCTTGTCCAGGACACTGGAGAAGTAGAAGGCCAGAAGGGTGATCGCGAATCCTGCAACGCCCAAGTTCACACGCTCCCGCCTCGCATCGAGAAGGCCCCAGAACACCAGCCCCGCAGCCCCCAGGGCGCACCATGCATAGATCTGCCACTGCCAGCTGCCCATGAATCCCAACAGCAACGCCCAGAGGCCCGCCGCCACATTCATCCAGGCTGCGCGCCCACGCATCCACACCGCGAGCCCCAAGGGGACGAGGAGTCCCGCGATCCATCCGAATGTCGCCAATCCCCCTCCAAGCTCCACCTGGTGCCACCAGCTGTGCCCGTGGGTGGCGGCCACGATGCCGAATACGCAGGGAATGAAGGCGAGCCCCCCGACCCAAACAAGCGACTTCCGCAACAGGCCATCCTCCTGGCCTCGGCGCCCGGTGAAGTAGGTGGTGGCCAGCAGGAAGCAGGAGATCGCCAAAATCCGCTCGGCCCCGTCCGCCATGGACCAGCCGCGAAGCGTGGCCACCTGCCATTCGCCGATCAGCCAAGCGGGCGTCAACAGCGCCACCAAGGTTCCCTGCACCCAATCCTTCAGGAGTGCGTAGCCCAGCCAGGCACCCAGAGCCCAGAGCATGATCCCGCCGGGCCAATGTTCCTGGAGATGGAAGATCTGTCCGGCCATGAAGATGCCTGCCCCCAGGGCCAAGGTACCCAGGCCGTGCAGGGCCGTGGCGAGTTTGGGCATTCGGTCCGTGAACCAGACTCCAGCCAGATGGAACACCGCCACCTTGGATAGCACAGCCAGGAATCGGACCGTCGGAGAGAGCTGGTCCCAGTGGGCAGCAACGAAGAGCAGTACACCGCTCCCGACCATGAGCGCCCCGAAGGCGATGGCGAGGATGGCGGGCCAGCGAAGGTTCTGTGCAGGGGATCGACCAGACTCGAAGGATCGGATCCGCTCCGCGGCAGACTCGTCGAGCAAACCCGCCTGGACCCAGCGGGTCAGCAGTGTCTTGAGCTCAGTCATGTCGTCCTCGGGGATTTGATGAGGATACTTCAATCCCCTTTCGATGGCAGACTCTCGGGCAGCAGATCAACCTAATCCGTAGGCCATTCGCAGGAGGCGTTCCCACCAGGCCGCTGGCAGGATGGCTTTCAGTTTGCCTACCCAGAAGGCGTCCCACCCGATGACCACGCGGCGTGGCGGATGATTCGCGTTGAGCGCTGTGAGCATCCGGCTGGCGCAGGCTTCCGCTCCCATGGCGAAGCGCTCGGCCTGGCCTTTTCGCTGAGCCAGGTAGCCGACGATGATGGCCTCGTAGCGCGTCCCTCGGACTCGCTCGGGTAGGTCTCCCCAGACCTTGGCAAGGGTGTCGCGGAAAGCCGTCTTGATGGCGCCGGGCTCCACCAGCACCACGGCCACTTCGCGGCCCACCTCCAGCCGAAGGGTTTCCGTCAGGGCCACCACGGCGTGCTTGGAGGCGTTGTAGGGTCCTGCCAACGGGATGGACAGGCGTCCCAGCATGGAGGCCACCTGTAGGATGCGCGCCCCAGGCTCCCGCCGCAGCAGCGGCAGGAAGATGTTCGTCATCGACTGGAGGCCGATGACATTCGTCTCGAATTGTGCCCGGAGTTCCTCTGGGCGCAGGCACTCAAGAGGGCCGACCTGGCCATAGCCTGCATTGTTCACCAGGGCCTTGAGTCGCAGGCCCGCGCACCCTGCGGCGGCGGCGGCGATGCTGGCCGTATTGGTCACGTCCAACGCAAGGATCCGCAGATCCTCGCCCGGTGGCAGGTCCGCCAGGGAGGCGAGGTTGCGCGCTGTTGCCACCACACCCCATCCGGCCCCCCGGCATAGGGGCACCAGGGCCTGCCCGATGCCCGTTGAACAACCCGTGATGAGGACCCAGTTCCGCATAAGGACATCTTTTCACAAACTGGAAAGCGGGGCGCAGGTGCGCCCCGC
Source organism: uncultured Holophagaceae bacterium (assembly GCA_903919165.1). Taxonomy (GTDB): domain Bacteria; phylum Acidobacteriota; class Holophagae; order Holophagales; family Holophagaceae; genus Geothrix. Next base: position 2,764 of record CAIXHJ010000163.1, on the reverse strand, counting down.
TTTCCAGACCTTGCCAGGGCTTCAAACCAGCGCCAACAGCCCCACCAGGTAGAAGCTCAGGTCCACGCTCAACTCGAAGCGGTTCCTTCTGGTCGTGAAGCGCTCGTGGTACAGCCACAGGTAGAGCATCGGGTAGGCAGCGCATAGGACCAGCACCAATGCCACGGCCATGGGATGGCCCTGGCTGCGGTTCTCGTAGGTCAACCAGAGGGTGCCGATCAGCAGGGCGCCCAGAAGCCCTAGGAGGACGACCTTGGTGGCCCGCTTGCCGAGAAAGATCGGGAGGGTCTCCTTGCCCACGATCTGATCGTTCTGCATGTCGCGGATCTCGTAGATCACGGTGCGGACAAAGGCCAGGACACCCACCAGGAATACCGCTGCGAACGCCCGCAGGTCCCAGCTCCGGCCCGCCTGCCAGACTGGCGTGACGACTACCACGGTAGCCAAGGCCAAGGCCACGACCACATCCTTGGAGCCCGGGATGCTGCGCAGACTGATCTCCGCGTTACCCACCCGGAAACGTCTCTTGTAGGCTGCTCCCACCAAAGAAGCGCCAATCACGATGATCAGGACCTTCGTGCCGAGACTGGCAGCCAGCCCCAGCATGAGCGCCATGGCGGCCAGGGCCCAAATCAACAAGATCCTTCGATTGCGTTCGAGGAACCTGGCCCTGGCAGGTCCCTTGGCACCCAGACCCAGCGGATCGAGAAAGGGACTGAGCAGGTACATGGCGAGCACGTAGGTGGCAGTCATCAGCGGATAGCGCCACCCAATGGGCAGGCTCAGCCACCGGTGCACGCCCAGGGTCATGAGGCCTCCACCTATGGCCAGCAGCGACGAACTGCCAAAGGCGGCACGCAGGAAACTGCGCCAACGGCTGGGACCGTCGCCCGCCTGCTCTAGCACATCCACCACCTCGTCCACCAGCCAGGTGGGTGTGGAGGCGCCCGCGAGCACACCCACGGTTTCCCTGCCGGTCAAACCCGAAAGATCCAGTTCTGCAGCGGTTTCCACATACTGCACGGGCTTGCCGTAGTGCTGGGCGAGTTCGGCCAGATGTTTGGTGTTGCTCGAGGCTTTGCCGCCCACGACGATGACCATGTCCACGGTCCCGGCCAGCTCCCGGGCCTCATCCTGGCGCATCCAGGTGTCTTCGCAGATGGTGTTCTCGAAGACCGCGTCGCCCGCCCGGGTACGGATGTAGTCGGTGATGGCGTGGTAGTCCTTCACCGTGAAAGTGGTCTGGGCCACCACCAGTACTTTCTTGAGCTGCTCATCCGTGAGCATTTCGGCCTCGGCCATGTTCGAGATGATGACCGATCCGCTGTCCGCGAAGCTGCGATGGGCCACGCTTTCCGCATGGCCATGGCTGCCCAGAATGATCGTGAAATAGCCCCTTGGGCTCCATTTCTTGATCTTGTGGTGGACCTTGGCCACCTCAGGACAGGTGGCGTTCACGATCTTCAGTTCGCCCCTGGCCTGGCGCTCTTTCAGGCCACGCAGGTCCTGGATAGGAATGCCGTGGGCGCGGATCACCACCGTGCCGTTCTGCACCTTGTCCGGTGCTTCCGCCACAGCCACGCCCCGCTTGCCGATCAGTTCCAGAGCCTGGGGATTGTGGATGAGTGGCCCCAGCGTCTGCACGGCGCGCCCATCATTGCGCACGGAAGCCTCCAGCACCGCGTCCATGGCGCGCTTCACGCCCCAGCAGAACCCTGCTGTCTTGGCGACAATGACCTTCATTCGTTCTCCACAATCCTGACCAGGTTGGTCAGGTTATCCATCATAACGCTGGCACGCTAGCTAGGGAGCGCTGCGTTCCATTAATTCGCGGTCTGATGTGGGCAGTGCCGCCAGCCAGGCCGATTCCTCGCCAGGTTCTGGAAGGATGTGCCCATATTCAGCCATTTGCCCCGGGGGCAGCTCGGCGATATAGGCCCAGATCCTGTTGGGTGGGATCGCTCCTGCGGTGGCGACCGCGGCAACTAGGTCGAGAAGCAACTGCCGTTTCCGCTCAGGTGTTCTGCCGGCGCGGATATGACCATGCAGGAACACCTGCTCTCCCTGCAAGGGTGCACCGCCGACGAAATGATCGCCCGCAGGGACGTCGGTGAAAATGACCTGCGCGAAGAATGCCTGAGCGCCGGTCACCCGGTTGTGCACGCGGGTGATCGCCTGGGCGATGTGTTGCTTTTTCTCAGCGGAAAGCAGGCCGGTTGCCGCTACAACCCGATAAGTCGGCATGATCCTCTCCTTCTATGGTTGGGACAGACACTGACGAACTGCGTTGTGCCTTGGGACGGCTATCAGGGGTTTGCCCGATCAGTCTTGGCCAGCGGTGAGGTCAACGATGCGCCCGCCAGTGATTTCGGCGAGAAGGGAGAAGGTCATGGGCACGCCGGTGGCATCCGTTCCCGCTGCCGGGTAGATGGTCGCATAGCGATCCAACTCCTGGTCCAGGAGAATCTCCACGCCCTCAAGGGCGAAGGGGCAGACCCCACCTGGGCGATAGCCGGTGACCCTTTCAGTTTCTTCAGCGCCGGTCATGGAGACTCTCGAGCCAATCAAGCGCTTGAGCGCGGAGGAAGAGAGGCGCTTGTCGCCAGGACAGACCACCAGGTGTAAGCCACCGGACTTGTCCTTGAATAGAAGAGACTTGGCAATCCTCGCCGTCTCTACGCCGATGCGCCGGGCCGCAAGCTCAGCCGTGGGCGTGCTGCCCGGTTCAAACTCCAGCGCCTCAAGACCATTCGCCTCGAGAATC
>CAIXHJ010000162.1 GCA_903919165.1 uncultured Holophagaceae bacterium | reverse complement strand
TGATGCTGCGGGCTGCGCGGGAGGAAGGGCAAGGCCCGCCGGATTTCCTGGATGACCTGGCCAAGCGGCACGGCTCGGACATGCTCGCCGTCGGTGCTGACTTCTACGATCTCTGGCTTGACAGCCTCTTGGCCACTGTGCGGGCTTGTGACCCAGCCCATTCCCCGGAGGTCGAGATGGCCTGGGAGAAGGTGATGGGAATTGGCATCAGGTACCTCTGCTCCCGTTACTACCAATGAAGAAGCTGCTGCTTCACATCCCCGGCAGACCGCCCATCCCCCTGGAGGGCGGGACCCAGTCCTGGACACTCGGGCGTTCCTCCCAGAACGATGTGGTGATTCCCGATGCCAGTCTCAGCCGGCACCACGGCCGTATCAGCCTAAACGATGGAATTCCCTATCTGGAGGATCTGGGTTCCCGGAATGGAACCTTCCTCAACGGGGAGCGGATCACGACGCCCCACCCCCTGCGGGAAGATGACGACATCCTGTTGGGGCAAGTATCTGTGAGTCTTGGTCCCGCTTCCCGAGGTCCCCGGGTGCGCATCGGGGCGGATACTGATGATTCCTCCTCTGCGAAATCGCTGGTGCTGCCGCTGGAACGTCTCCGCTCGGCACCCTTGCGGAGCGAGGCCCCTGAGACGCTGCGTCTCCGGGAGGTGATCCGGGAGATCCAGGCCCTCTCGCTGGAACTGCTGGAGGACAGCCCTCCTGAGCAGCTGCTCTCCAATCTCCTGGATCGCCTGTGGACCCTGTTGAAGCCCTGGCGGGCGGCCGTACTGATCCAGGATGCGAAATCAGGGCTCCACACCGTGGCTTCGCGCGGTCCCGAAGGGGATCAGCCCATCCTGCTGGCGAGAAGCCTCGTGGATGCGGCCATTGAGCGGAAAGAGTCCGTGCTGTTCAACGTGCTGGCGGACAATCAGGGCCTGGGCTCCCCATCCCTCATCCTCAGCGGTGTCACCTCGGCCATGGTCACGCCACTGGAGCATATGGGCGTGGTGAAGGGCCTGCTCTACCTCGATTCCCATCCACCCCGGCCACCTTTTAACGAAGAGGATCTTCGTCTTGCCAGCACCCTGGCCCATCTGGCCACGGCCAAGCTGGAGCAGGCCCGGATGCGGGTAGAATCCATGGCTCGTAAAAAGATGGATCAGGAACTGGATCTGGCCCGCCACATCCAGCAGGGCCTGCTGCCTGGTTTTTCCCCGGAAATCCTGGGCTACGAGGTCCATGGCAGCAACCTGCCGAGCAGGCAAGTGTCGGGTGACCTCTTCGGATGGTGGCCAAGGGAAGACGGACGCTGGCTTCTCTGCCTGGCGGACGTGAGCGGCAAGGGACTGGGGCCCGGCCTGCTGATGGCTTCCCTGCAGGCGACCCTGGAGGCTTGGGCGGAACGCGATCTTTCCACGGCGGACCTGGCCTTCCAGCTATCAAGAGTGCTGGCGCGCCACACTGATGGACGACGCTTCATCACGGCCTTCCTCGCCTTGCTGGATCCCCGGACCGGAACACTGTCCTACACCAATGCGGGGCACAATCCGGCACTCATCATCCACTCTGGCGGCAGCTTCGAGGAACTGGACGCCCAGGGCCTGCCACTGGCGATGCTGCCAGGCCATTCCTACGGAGAATCCATGCTCCAGATGCAATGCGGCGATCTGCTCGCGATCTACACAGACGGCATCACGGAGGCCACTGACCCCTCAGGGGAGGAATACGGCCCAGAGGCCCTGACATCCGTTCTTGTCGCCGGGCGCCAGAATCCTCTCATGGCCTTGGACGCTGCCCTTTTGGGAGATCTGGATCGCTTCACCCAAGGAGCGCCCTACCCGGATGACCGCACGCTCCTGATGTTGCGGCGGAACTGAGAGCCCGACCGCAGCGACAAACAGGGCGTTTCATCCCATCATGTAAGGCGATGGACACTCCCGAACATGATCAGAATCTACCTCCAGGTGCTCAGGCATTGCCCCCCCCGGATGACATAGACTCGGCGCCTTCCGTGGCCAATCCCTCAGCCAACGGCACTGTTCTCCATCAATCCAAAGAGCTGCTCGACATGATCAAGTTCGAGCACACCGTGTTCGCGCTGCCCTTTGCGCTGCTGGGAGCCCTGTCGGCGGTACAGGGCCTGCCTCCGTGGCGCACTTCCCTCTGGATTCTGGCGGCCATGGTGGGCGCCCGCACCGCGGCCATGACCTTCAACCGGCTGGTGGACGTTGATGTGGATGCGCAGAACCCGCGCACCTCCAGTCGAGCCCTGCCCGCAGGCAGAGTATCCACGGTTGGCGCCATGACGCTCATGGGCATGGGAATCGTCCTTTTCGGCTTGGCCGCGGGCGCCCTGGGACCCCTCACCTGGGCGCTTTCTCCCCTGGCGCTGATCATCATCCTCGGCTATTCCCTCTGCAAGCGCTTCACGGCCTGGGCCCATGTCGTGCTGGGATTGTCCCTCTCCGGCGCTCCGCTGGGCGCCTGGATCGCCGTCTCGGGACGCATCGAGGCGCCCGCCCTGTGGCTGTCCGGTGGCGTGCTGGCCTGGACGGCCGGCTTCGACATCCTCTACTCCCTGCAGGACGAGGGCTTCGATCGATCCTGGGGGCTCCACTCGATCCCGTCGAAACTCGGTATTTCCGGGGCACTGGTCCTATCCAGGTGTCTTCATGCCCTTGCGCTCCTGTGCTGGGGAATATTCAACCATCGGCTGGGCGGCCACTTTTGGCCCTGGGTTGCATGGACCGCTGTCGCGGTCATGCTCGGCCGGGAGCAATGGCTGGTACGGAAAGGTGATCTGTCCCGGATCGATCAAGCTTTCTTCACCTTGAACAGCCTGATCGGACTCGTGTTCTTACTGGGTCATGCTTTGGAATACTGGCTGTCGAACTCGCTGCTGGCAGGTTTATAGACCGCCGGTTGTAATAAGCCGATTCGCCTGCACATCCCTTCCCAGGTATGCTGGGAGGCCATGTCCAGCCATCCACCTGAACGCCGTCGCGCCTTGCGCTCCAGTCGCCCCGACTCTGGGCGTTGGCTCACGGTGATGGTCGTCTTCAGCCACCGCACCTTCCGTTGGTCGCTTACCCGACGAATGATGTTGTGGGTCTTGGGTGGAGTGCTGGGATTCGGGGCCCTCGCCATGATCGGATCGGGGTACGGATTCTGGGCGACGAAGAAAATCATGAGCTTCAGCAACCTCCAGAAGGAAACCCAGGGGCAGCAGGAGCAGCTGCGCTTGTCTCTTGACCAGGCGCAGGCGCTTGAGAATGAGGTGGCCACCCTGCGGAAACAGCACACCGAACTGCTGAAGCTCCTGGACCCCAAGGCGAAGTCCGGTTCCCCCCTGCCCACCCTACCCGGTCAGTCGAATGCCTCGCCCATTCCGCCAGGTACCCAGGAACGCCTGGCCCGTCTGCGCCAGGATCTCGACGCCACCGCCAAACAGGCTGCGGATGTCAAGGCACGCATGGAACCCGTGATCTGGGCTTGGAGCCATACACCCTCGATCCCTCCCACGGCCGGTTATCTCAGTTCAGGGTTTGGTGTGCGAGTGAGTCCCTTCTCCCGTTCCAACGAGGCAGGCGATGGGCTGCTCGGGTACCACACGGGCCTCGACATCAGCAACGCGCTGGACACTCCCATCCAGGCGACGGCGGATGGCGAGGTCGTGGAGGCCGGATGGATGGAGCGATACGGATGGGGCGTACGAATCCGTCACACCGAGGAGAAGGAAACTCTCTACGCCCATCTGAACCGAACGAATGTGAGAGTCGGCCAGATGGTATCGCGGGGGGATATCCTGGGATTCATGGGACGCTCGGGAAATGCCACGGGCATCCACCTACATTATGAGGTCCGCCAAAATGGAAAACCCGTAAATCCCCAGCCCTACCTCCGGCTCCAGCGCCAATGGCTGAGTGCCCTTGGCAAGACATCCTGACTCAAGGAGAGACCCGTGGCCGTCTTCCGCAGCAAACCCAAGCCTGAACCCACTCCAGCCATTCATTCCCTGCTCGGCAAGGATGTGTTTTTCAAGGGCGAGATCCATACAAACACCCATAGTTTCCGTGTAGAGGGTGTCGTCGAAGGCACCATCCATTCCACGGGAGAGGTCTCCATCGCCCCCGGTGGCCTGGTGAAGGGGACCATCATCGCCAAGCACCTGGTTGTCACTGGCCGGGCTGTGGGAACCATGAAAATTTCCGACTGCCTTGAGATCCACGGTACCGGGTACGTGGAGGGTGACGTGGAAGTCGGATCCCTGGTAGTGGATGAAGGCGGCACGCTCCAGGGCCTCTGCGTGCGCAGGGGCCAGACGGGAACTGACGCTGCCAACGTCGTGGCCAAAGGCGGGACTCTTCCCGGCACCAGGCATCCCGATTCTGACCCTAAGAAGGCTGACGTCAACCGGTCTTAGCTACCTGAACAGTGGTCCCGGATCCGACTTCACGCCCAGATAGGCGTAGGCGGCATCGGTGGCCTTCCGGCCCTGTGGCGTTCGATCAAGGAACCCAACCTGCATCAGGTAGGGTTCCACCAGATCCTCCAGCGCACCCTCGTCTTCTCCCAGAGCCGCAGCCAGGGTGCGTAAACCGACTGGCCCGCCGCGATGCTTATGGCAGATGGCCTGAAGGTACTCCCGATCCAGGGAGTCCAGCCCTAGATCGTCCACTTCGTGGAGTCTCAAGCATGCGTCGGCGGAGGCCTCGGTGATGGTGCCATCTCCCTTCACCTCGGCAAAATCCCTGCACCGCCGCAACAGCCGGTTGCAGATGCGCGGTGTGCCGCGGCTACGACGGGCGATCGCTTCGGAGCCTTCTCTAGCAAGGTGGATGCCGAGCAGATCCGCCGATCGGTTGGCGATGATGGCCAACTCCGCGCGGGTGTAGAACTCCAGGCGGTGGACCAGGCCGAACCGGTCGTGAAGGGGCTTGGAGATCAGTCCGGCCCGGGTGGTGGCGCCGACCAGGGTGAACGGGCGGAGGTCCACTCTCAGCGTCTGGGCACTGGGCCCCTGGCCGATCAGGATGTCCAGCTTCCGATCCTCCATGGCGGCGTAGAGCAGTTCCTCGATGGGCGCGGACAGGCGGTGGATTTCGTCGATGAAGAGGAACTCCCCCGCCTCGAGGTTGGTGAGGATGGCCGCCAGATCGCCCTTCTTCTCCAGTGCCGGCGCCTGGATGACCTTGCAGGGAGAGCCCATCTCGTTGGCCAGGACGTGGGCCAGAGTCGTCTTGCCGAGACCCGGGGGGCCGAAGAGCAGCACATGATCCAAGACCTCTCCCCGCCGGGTGGCGGCTTGGAGGGCGATTTCCAGCCGCGCCTTCACCTTCTCCTGACCGATATATTCCTGGAGCCGTTGTGGCCTCAGGGAGTATTCGACGGGGTCCTCATGACCACCAGTAGGATCGAGATCGGGGTGTCGGTGCATGACTCCTATTCCCTCACGGGACTTCCACTTGTGTCCAGCCGATGGGCGGATAATCTTGGGACACGCAGTCCAACCCCTTTTTCAACCCTTTGATGCCGGGAAGATGCAGTGGCCCAGCGCTACCAGCTCCAGATCCTCGATCGCCATGGGTTCGAGCGCACCGTGCCGCTCACCCGGTCCGTCACCCTTGGACGGCAGAGCCTCTGCGATGTGGTGCTCTCGGACAGCATGATCAGCCGAAACCACCTGCGACTGGAACTTCGTGATGACAGCTGGTGGGCCGAGGATCTCCAGACAACCCATGGAAGTTTCTACAAGGACCAGCAGCTTGGCGCCGTGGCCTGGGAGCCCGGCACACCCCTCCGACTGGCGGATGGCGCATATACCCTCACTCTTCAGCGCCTGGATCAGACCAGCTCTGAACTGCATCTCCGCGCCATTCTCGAGACGGCCCAACTCCTGGCGGAGGAAGTGGATCTCGAAGATCTGCTTGAGCAGTCCCTCGACAAGCTGCTTTCTATTTCGGGCACTGATCGTGGGTTCCTGATGCTCCTGGAGGATGGGGAACTCGCTCCCCGCGTCCAGCGCAATCTGGGCCAGGAACTTGAAGGCAGCATCCAACTATCCATGTCCAGCGTGCACAAGGTGTTCGAGACGGGAGACCCCGTCTGGATCCTGAACGTCGCTGATGAGCACCAGCTCATGAGACACCAATCCATCCACCTGCTCCAGCTGAAGACCATCCTCTGCCTCCCCCTTCTCCTCCAGGGCCGCCCCCTCGGCGTGGTCTACCTCGACAGCCGCAGACCCATCACCGAGCCGCTTGATCGGGGAAGCTTTGAGGCCATCGTCGCCCTATGCGCCATCGCCATTGAAAGAACCCGGCTCTCCGAGGAGAACCTGCGCAGCCACGTCCTCGCCACGGTGGGGCAGGTAGCCAGCTCCATTGTCCATGATTTCAAGAATGGCCTGTTCGTCCTGCGCGGCCACGCGGATCTGCTGGAGTTGTCCACCGAGGATCACAAGATCCGGCACCATTGCCGGAAAATTCTGGAGTGCGTGGACCGCCTGACCAACCTGAGTCAGGATGTCCTCGACTTCGCGAAAGTGCGCGAGCCTAAACGGGAGACGGTGGACCTTCGAGTCTTCCTCGAAGCCATTCTGGAACCCATGGTCCCTCGCGCCGCCGAGCTCGGCGTTCAACTTCGGACTGAAGGCCCAACCTGCATGGTCAGGGTCGATCCCGGTCAGTTCACGCGCGTCATGGAAAACATCCTGACCAATGCCCTGGATGCCACCGAGGACATGGACGGGGAGGTTCTCGTCTCCTGGGCCCAGGTGATGGGGGGCATCAGAGTCTGCGTGAAGGACCGGGGTCGTGGCATTCCCAGGAAAGTGATCAAGCGGATCTTCGAGCCCTTTTTCAGCTACGGGAAGAAGATGGGAACGGGGCTTGGAATGGCCACCGTCAAGAAGATCATCGAGGAGCACGGTGGCACCCTGGAATTCATCAGCCAGGAGGGCAGAGGCACAGAGGTCATCATCACCCTGCCTGACCACCCCCTCACCGGGACCTTCCAGGTTTCCGAAGAATCCACCGGCGATCACCAGGTGCTCCGGTGACTGCGGTCCGGGTCGGGCAAGGGTTCGATGTCCACGGATTCACGGCCATTGAAGAGCACCGCCCTCTTGTTCTCATGGGTTGTGAGGTCCCGCACGAGCGGGGCCTTGCAGGCCACAGCGACGCAGACGTCATGCTCCATGCCCTGATGGATGCCCTGCTGGGCGCAGCCGGACTCGGAGACATCGGTCAGCACTTTCCGGATACCGATCCGGCCTACAAGGGCGCAGATTCCGCTCGGCTGCTGGAACAGGTCGTGGGAGATCTTTCAGAACGGGGCTGGCAGGTGGTGAATGCAGACGTCTGCCTCATCGGGGAACGACCTAAGATCGGACCCCACCGGCAAAGGATGCGGGACCGAGTTGCCCCGTTGCTCGGGCTATCCCCCGACGCCCTTAACGTGAAGGCCACGACCACTGAACAACTGGGTTTCACGGGGCGCGGCGAGGGCCTCGCAGCCCAGGCGGTGGTCCTCATCCGGCGGAACTGACCGCACCTTCCTGGCATATGATGGAGTTTCCGGAGGATTCATGAAGCTCCACCCCATTCTTCCCGCCATGGTGTTCTTGGGCGCCGCCACCTTCCTTGGTTGCAAGAAGGTGCCGCTGACGCCCAGCCACCCTGTTCTCGCGGGCGAGGCGGTCTTCAGGTTCACCAGCGCTGTTCGGGGCCCCGTCGAACTCACCCTGGACGGCACGCGCATTCCCGTCCAACAGTTGCCCAAGGGTGCATTCAGCCTTCTGGTGAAGGGGCTTACCCCGGGCAAGCACCGATTCTTCCTGACCAGCCAGCGGGAGACCTTCAGCCCGGACATGGGGGAACTGGACATGGCCACTGACAAGGGCATCTACCAGGTCACCCTCACTCAGCGTCTTGATGCGGTGCTCTACGGCAAGCCAGATCCTTTGCCCACCGCAGAGGGGCTTCCCGGCGTGACGGCAGTCCTAGTGAAGTAAGCCCTGACCATGGCACTGGTGGCCCAAACCCGGCGACGGGACCACCTCCTCAGTGGCCGGGGGACCCTCATGGCCCAGTGTCTGGGAGTGGGGCTCCCGGTGGCCTCGGCCTGTTCTGGGCGTGGGGCCTGCGGAAAATGCGTGATCACCATACTGCAAGGCGCAGAGGGTCTCGAGTCCCCGAGTTCGCGGGAGGCAGAGGTCCTCGCGAGAAATGGAGCCTGCCCAGATCAGCGGCTCAGCTGCCAGTTCGAGCCAGCCAGCGCGTCAAACCTGCTCATCACCACGGGCTACTGGTGAAACGCGAGGCTTGGTTTGTCCTCGGCCTGGCTCCCATTCTGGGCCTGGGCGGGTTCATCGGATGGAAGGCCTCGTCTGTGGCATGGGAATTGGTCGATCCGCCCTTTTACAGGCCTCAACCCCTGGTGCGCGTGGAGACCACCTACCGGGAACTGGCTGAGGGCCAGGACGGCGACCCCGGAGGTTCCTGGTCCAGCGAGGAGGTCGGCGGACTGCAGCTCTGGCGGTTCACCCGCCCAACCACCTCCCCGGGCGTGGCGCTCCTGCTCCATGGATTCGGCGATGATCGCTGGGGCACCAGCCCGGCCCTCAAGTGGTTCCCGAGTCTGGATGCGGCCATCTTCACCTACCGGCGGCGGGATGATGCCATGCGCAGGGGGGGGCCCGTTCCAGCCGTGACTTTTGGGGTCGTGGAATCCCTGGATGTCATCCGGATCGTGCATCATCTGGAGGCCAGTGGCGTCCCACGTCGCCGAATCCTTCTGCTGGGCAGAAGCCTCGGCGCTTCGGTAGGACTGCTGGCTCTGGCCGACCTGGAACGCGAGGGGAAAGGACCCCTGGCCGGCATCATCTGGGAAGGCGCTCCTGCCAGCAGCCGCAGCTTCGCTGAAAGGCTGGTCCGCGGGCCCCAGGACCGCTGGTGGCATGTCCTCGCGCCTCTTATCGGAGCCATGGCGGCCTTGGAAGCAGGGCATCTAGGTGGATATGCGCCTAAGGATACGGATCTGCTCCGCCGCGTGAGCGGCCTTCAACTGGCGACGCCAAGCCTCTGCTTCCTGGCCACCCAGGACCGCCTCGCGCCACCTGAGGTCCAGAGGTCCATCGCGGGCCGATTCAGGAATGGCCACATGATTGAGGTGACCACCTGGCACCTCCACTGCGCGGATTCGCTCGGACAGGCCTATACGGGGGCCATCTGCGCGGCCGTGGACACCTGGTTCCAGGACACGGAAAGGGGCCCCGGAGGGCCCCATCCGATCCCCTGAGGCAGGATCAATCGTCTTCGTTGGCCGAGACCGTGGCGCGAAGCAGTTTAGGGGTGATGCGCTCGACAATGGGCTCGAACACCTTGTTCACCAG
>CAIXHJ010000161.1 GCA_903919165.1 uncultured Holophagaceae bacterium | reverse complement strand
CGACTCCTCAAGATGCTCATCGTCCCCCTGGTGTTCTTCTCGCTGGTGACCGGCACGGCGTCCATCAGCGATCCCATCAAGCTCGGCCGTGTGGGCGTGAAGATCATGGCCCTCTACCTGGCCACGACGGCCATCGCCGTCACCATCGGCCTGATCGTGGCCAGAATCCTGAATCCGGCGGCCGGGATGAAGCTGGCACCGGTGGCGGGGTTCAAAGCACCCACGGTGCCCGCCTTGAAAGAGGTCCTGCTGAATCTCATCCCTACCAACCCCTTCGACTCGCTGGCCAAGGGTGACATCCTGCCGGTCATCGCCTTTGCCATGTTCTTCGGCGTCGCTGCCGCCTTGGCGGGCGACAAGGGGAAGGCGATCGTGGGGGCGATCGAGGCCGCGGCCGAGGCAATGTATAAGTTAACCACGATCATCATGTGGTATGCCCCCCTCGGCGTCTTCTCCCTCATTGCCACCACGGTGGCGAAGCAGGGACCGCAGGTGCTCCTGCCCTTCATCAACCTGATCCTCACCTGCTACCTGGCGTACTTCCTCCACGTGGCTATCATCTACACGTCCATTGTCAAGTTCTTGGCCAAGGTCAACCCGTTCAAGTTCTTCAAGGGGGCCTTCGAGATCATGATGATGGCCTTCGTCACGCGGAGCAGCAATGCCACCCTACCCGTGACGATGCGGGTCTCCGAGGAGAAGCTGGGCCTGCCGCGAAACCTCATCAGCTTCACGTTGCCGCTGGGAGCCACGGTGAACATGGACGGGACCGCCATCTACCAGGGGATCGCCGCCCTGTTCATCGCCGCCATCTACAACGTGCCGCTCGGTTTCACCCAGTATCTCATGATCATCCTGCTGGCTACGCTGGCCTCCATCGGCACGGCGGGGGTCCCGGGCGCCGGCCTGATCATGCTGGCCATGGTGCTCCAAGGCGTGGGTTTGCCAATTGAAGGCGTGGGCCTCATCGCCGGGATCGACGTCATTCTGGACATGGGCCGCACCTGCCTGAACGTGACCGGCGACGTCGCGTGCACCACGGCCGTCGCCTACTCGGAGGGCGAGTTCTCCCCGCAGACGATCAACAGCCTGTAGAGGGCGGAGTCTTCGGGCGGGAGTCCTGTTTTCCACCGCCCCCGGCGCCATCCGCCGGGGGCGGTTCGTTTGGCGGAAGCCGAATGCCGAATGAGGCATGGTCAATCCGAAAGGGGGCGCCACGAGACTCTCACAGACCCCCTCTTTGCCTTGACAACTGTCCGCGGTACATGACAAGATTATATTATTGGAGCGCGGCATCTGATGCGGTCTTAACGCTATGGATTCCATGACAAACATCATCGATCTTGCGATGCTGGTCGACGGCATGGTCATCCAATAGCGGAAGAAGCAAGCGGTGAAGGTGTCAGAGGTATCCCTGGCCGTAGTGTAGCGCCGCGAGAGAAAGGGCCATGCAAAGCACGAGGATCATCGGTGTCTTGGGCGGGATGGGGCCGGCGGCCACCGCGGATTTTTACCAAAAGATCATCCGCGCCACACCTGCCAAGGGGGACCAGGATCATCTCAAGGTCCTGATTTACGCTAACCCTCAGATTCCGGACCGCACGGCCGCTATCCAGGGCGAAGGTCCCGATCCACTGCCTGCCCTGGTGGCCAGCGCCGAAGTGCTCGTCAAGGCCGGCGCCGCTTTTCTTGTCATCCCCTGCATCACGGCCCACCATTTCTACGATCGGTTGCAGCGGGCTGTACCGGTCCTCATCCTGCACATTATCGGGGAGACCGCAACGGCCCTCGCGGCCGAGCGCCCCGAGGTCCGCCGGCTCGGCCTCCTAGCCACGAGCGGCACGGTGAAGAGCCGCCTGTTCGAGTCCTACTTCGAACCTCGAGGCCTCACCGTCTTGACCCCCGATCCCGAGGTGCAATCCGGCCTCGTCATGCAGGCAATCTATGCAGTCAAGGGTGGGGATACCTCCGAGGCCCCACGCCGTCTGATCCGGGAGGCGGCGGAGCACCTCATCCTGCGCGGGGCCGAAGCCGTCTGCGCGGGCTGCACCGAGGTCCCGCTCATCCTCCAAGATGGCGATCTCAGCGTGCCCGTCGTGGACCCTACCTGGGTGTTGGCCCAGGCGGCCGTCCGCCTGGCCTTGGCCGAGGATCATCCCCTCGCGCCGGTTCTTCGAGCAGTGGCGGGCGGCCCTCAAGTGGCAGCGGCTTGAGTCGTACCAGAAGTTCGCCGCCATGATCGAGCGGCACTGGGACGGCATCGCGGCCTAACGCCACCCCGAGAACAAGGTGGCCCTCGGCTTCGTGGAGGGTTTGAACAACAAGATCCGTGTGCTTCAACGCCGTGCCTATGGCCTACGGGATGAGGAGTACCTGCGCCTGAAAGTGCTCACGTGTATGCTGCCGGAACTCTAAAAACGTCAACTTTTACCCACTCGCTCGGGAGAAGAGCCAAAAAATGAAATGAAAATTGGCTGTGCCGATTCCGAGGGTAACCCCGGAAAGTAGAACCGGCACAGCCAACCCCATTCGGTTAATGTATCCGATTAATATAGGTACGGTGTCTCCCAGACATCCAGTTTGGTGCCAAGCCCCATCTCGGAAGCCTTCAAGTAAATCTCATAGCTCCAGGCCACGTCGTAAACAGGCATACCGCCCATGCCAAAGAGAATCTTTTCATCATTGCTCTTTCGGCCGGCCTTCGTGCCGGAAACAATTTCACCCAGATTGGTGATGCTCGAGGGGTCCATCTTGCCATCGTGGATCCAATCAAGATAGTAGGTGCCGATCAATCCCATTATAGAACTAAATGGATAGTCCAGTTCTTCCTGCCAGGCTTCGTACATCTTCCAGTTATCGATTACAAGGGTTGCACGGTTCAGCACGAAGTCTTCATCCATACGGATGCTGGCGGGCAGGGATACAAATACGCCGGGCTTAAGCCAATCTTCCTTAATGTAGGGAT
>CAIXHJ010000160.1 GCA_903919165.1 uncultured Holophagaceae bacterium | reverse complement strand
CTGGGCGGTAAGGTGACAGCCTCGTCCAAGACTGTGGTCGTCCGTGGCCGGGAATACCGCCTCTGCTGCGCCGGCTGCGATGCTCAACTCCTGAAGGATCCAGGGAAGTACCTGGAGAGAGACGGCACACCGAAGAACGCCAAGAAGTAGCCGGAACTCGGCCATAGCCCGCCCTGCGTCTGGTCGTCGCAGGCGGTCCGCTACACTGGAGCAGTCCCGTCCGGAGGTTCCATGCTTCGTGCCACGCTGCTTTCTCTCGCCGTGCTGGCCGCTCCTGCGGCGGAGCAGGCCAAGCCCGCTACCAACACCAAGGATCCGGTCTGCAGGATGCCAGTGACCACGAAGTCGATGACGGCGACGGTGCGCGGTCAGGAGTACCGCGTCTGCAGCAAGCACTGCGCCGAGGCGCTCCAGAAGGACCCGGACAAGTACCTGGAGAAGGACGGCAGCGTAAAGGCCGAGAAGAAGTAGCCAGCGGCTGCTTGTCATCTGCGGAAACGGACATCAGGCGATGCCGCGCAGAACATCCAGCCAGGCCTTCAGCACGAAGGCGGTGGCGCCCCAGAGCGGCACGGTCCATCCATCCAGCACCAGCTGCAGGCGGGGCGCGTCGAAGGGGTGGCCATGGTGGTGCAGGTGTTCGATGGTCCAGGGCGCATCCAGGAGGGGCGCGAGGGGCAGCATGATCACCTTTTCCAATTCCCGGTCCGTGGTGAACCGGGGTTCGGGCGCCTCCCAGCGGAAGAACACCGGCGTGAAGCGGATCCGGGTCTTGGCGACGCCATCCGGAAAACAGCCCAGCTCCCAGAGGCCATCTCTGAGCCCAATCTCCTCGGCGACCTCCCGCCTTGCGGTGCTGGGCAGGTCCCGGTCCAGGGATTCCACCATGCCGCCCGGGAAGGCGATCTCGCCCGGATGCTGGGGGGCTCCGAAACCCCGCTGGACCAGCACGAGCTTGTGAGCGCCGGTCGCGTCGCCCCATAGGATCACGCCCACGGCGGCGCGGCGGGGATTCTCCGGGATGCGGGGGCTGAGCTTGTGGGGATTCGGCCCGCGCTGGGGAAGGCGCAGGCTCTCCGCGATGCGCGACCAGGGCACCACCGGGGCGTCATCGGGGGGCCGCCAGGTGCTCATTTGACCTTCCCGAACACGGACCCCTTCACCCGCTCGGCGGTGTAGACGCCTCGAATGCGGCGCAACCCGGCCATCAATTCGACGAGGTGGGCCCGGTCCCGCACCCGGAGAGCGATATGGAAGAGACCGGCCCCTTCCTCCGTGGCCGATCCGTGGAACCGCTGCACATTGATTCCCAGGCGCTGGATGCCTTCGGAGATCGCGGCCACCATGCCCGGGCGGTCTTCGGAGGTGAGGGTGATCTCGGTGTCATACAGCTCGGTGCCGTGCTTTCCCCAGGCCACATTCACCCGGCGCTCGGGATGCAGGGTGCCCGTGTTGAGCTGGGAACAGTCCGCTTTGTGGATGGCCGTGCCGCGGGAACGGGTGATGTAGCCCACCACCTCGTCGCCCCAGATGGGTTTGCAGCAGGCGGCCAGGGTGTACAGGATCCCCGTGGTGTCCCCCACCACCACGGAATCCATCAGATTGGAGGTGTTCTCCTTGGGCTTGGCGCGTTCGGGTTCCGGTATCAGCGGTTCGATGAGCTTGTGCACCGTGAGGCGACCGAAGCCCAGGGCCGCGTGGGCCGCCTCCCAGTTGGCGAGCTTCAGCTCGACGATCCGCGCCCCCAGCTTTGCCTGGGCTTCGGGATCATCCAGGTGCACGCCCATGGCACGGGCCTCCCGCTCAAGGCGTTCCCGGCCCAGGGTGATGGCGTGGGCGCGCTCCTCCTCGCGGATGAAGGCCTGGATGCGACTCTTGGCACCCGCGGACTTCACGAAGCCGAGCCAGTCACGGCTGGGCTTGTGGTCGGGCCGGGTGAGGATCTCCACGCGGTCGCCGTTCTGGAGCGTGTGCTTCAAGGGCACGATGCGCCCGTTCACCTTGGCGCCCACGCAGCGATGTCCCACCTGGGTGTGGATGGCGTAGGCGAAGTCCACCGGCGTGCTGTTC
Organism: uncultured Holophagaceae bacterium; assembly: GCA_903919165.1. Lineage (GTDB taxonomy): Bacteria > Acidobacteriota > Holophagae > Holophagales > Holophagaceae > Geothrix. The sequence goes on along the minus strand of CAIXHJ010000160.1, from coordinate 2,460 downwards.
TCCACCAGGCTGCGCAGATCGCCCTTGGGGGTGAAGACCTGGATGCGGTTGAAGGTCAGCTCACCGCGCAGGTTGGCCACCAGGTCCCGGCTGTCCTGGGCGTCCTGGTGCAGCTCGACCATCCGGCGGAGGAAGACCACCTGGTTGATCTCGGAGCGGTTGGCGATGCGGCCGTCCTTGTAGGTCCAGTGGCTGGCGATGCCCGCCTCGGCGTGCAGGTGCATCTCCTCGGTGCGGATCTGCACCTCGAAGAGATCCCCCGAGCCCATCAGTACCGTGGTGTGGATGCTCTGGTAGCCATTTTCCTTGGGCAGGCTGATGTAGTCCTTGAACTTGCCGGGCACGGGCTTGAACAGGCCGTGCACGAGGCCCAGGGCCGTGTAGCAGCTGGCCCGGTCGGGACAGATGATGCGGTAGGCCAGCCAGTCGTGGATGTCGTCGAAGTCCTTGGCCTGTGCGCCCATCTTCTTCCAGATGCCGTAGAGGTGCTTGATGCGGCCATAGACATGGGCCTCGATCCCCTGTTGCATGAGGATGGCCTGCAGGGCCCCTTGGACTTCATGGATGGTGGCCGACAGCTTGGCCCGCTTGGCTTCCACGGCCCTGTTCAGTTCAGCGTACTGTTCAGGCTCCAGCTGCTGGAAAGCCAGATCCTCCAGTTCGAGGCGCACCAGGCCCATGCCCAGGCGGTTGGCCAGAGGCGCGTAGAGCTCCAGCGTCTCCCGTGAAATGCGGCGACGCTTTTCCTCCTCCATCACGCCCAGGGTCTTCATGTTGTGCAGGCGGTCCGCCAGCTTCACCAGCAGCACCCGCACGTCCTTGCCCATGGCCACCAGCAGCTTGCGGACGTTCTCGGCGTTGAGCAGGTGCCGGTCCGTGAAGGCCAGCTTGCTCATCTTGGTGAGGCCGTCCACGATCTCGGCAATCTCCTCGCCGAACTGGGTCTTCACCTGGGGAAGGGTCATCAAGGTGTCTTCCACCACGTCGTGGAGCATTCCGCAGGCCACGCTCGCCGCGTCCAGTCGCCAGTCCGCCAGGCTCTGGGCTACGGCCAGAGGGTGGAAGAAGTAGGCCTCGCCACTCTTGCGCAGCTGGGTGGCGTGCATGTCCCGGCCCACGCTAAAAGCCCGGGTGAGCAAGGCGACGTCGCCGTTGGGATGGTGCTCTTGGAACGCCGCCTTCACCCGCTCGAAAGCCCCCTCCAGGGTCAGGCCGTTCTCATCCCCACAAACCAACCCCTCCCCCTCGCGAAGGATTGGTTCCGGGGCTTTCCCAGACACGGCCATGGTTGAGTGTCGCGCAGCCGCCAGCTGGATGCCAGAGCGGAAGTGCGGGAAACAGAGGGGAAGAGCTTGAGCGTGAACCGCAGATGACGCAGATGGCGCAGATACAGAAATCAGACACAGTGTTTCGGTTTAGCCATTGAATGGTCCTTTAATCTGCGGAAATCTGCGCCATCTGCGGTTACCTGTCTTTCCTTCGGTTCTTCACCTGGCACACACTCGAACGATGCCGCGCCGATCCGCACCCGAGGAAGGTCCCAGCTTCAAGGGCTGGACACGTCCGGGCCCCGTGCCGCCTGGCGGCGTGGAAATCGAACCGGGCGAGACGCTGGACGGCCTCTGTGGGTACTGGCGGATCTTCCAGCTGAAGAAGGGCAACCGCTTCAGTGTGGACGATCTGGTGACCGCCTGGTACGCCACCACCTGGTGTCCGCGCGCCAGACGCATCGTGGATTTGGGGTCCGGCATTGGCACCGTGGCGCTGTTGGCGGCCTGGCGCTGCCCCGGCGCCCTGGTGCACACCGTGGAGGCCCAGGAGGAGAGCTTGCGGCTGGCCCGGAAGAGCATCCGCTACAACGGCCAGGAGGACCGGTTCTTTCCTCGATTAGGGGATATTCGGGATCCCGAGTTGTTCGTGAATGAGGATCGATTTGACCTGGTGATGGGCACACCACCCTACTGGCCCGAAGGAGATCGCCTGCCCGCGGCCCATCCCCAGTCCGTTTCCGCTCGGCTCGAGGTGCGCGGCAACCTTGCAGACTACGCCCTGGCCGCGGCCCGGCTCCTGGCGCCCGGCGGGATCTTCGCCTGCGTTTTCCCTAACGATCAGCGGGAGCGCGCACTGGGGGCGCTGCAGGCAGCCGGTCTGCTCTGCCTCCATCGCCGCGAGTTCGTGTTCAAGGATGGAGAGCCCTACGGCCTGGATGTCTTTGCTGCCGGACGGCGCCGGGATTTCCCCGAGGATTTCGAGGTTCAGGCCCAGTGCCCGGAAGTCGAGGCCCCTATCCTCATCCGCCGGTCGGATGGCAGCGTGGATCCCGGAATCGCCCGAGTCAGGGTGGCCTTGGGGTTCCCGCCGGGGATCTGAACTCTCAAGATGGGAGAGGAATTGCCTCCCCTCCGGCGAACCCCCGAGGGCTGATCCACGGTCCAAGGCACCTTCCTGGACGTGTCGCTG
>CAIXHJ010000159.1 GCA_903919165.1 uncultured Holophagaceae bacterium | reverse complement strand
CTCCATGTGACGCCGATCAAGGCGCTGTTCATATGCGCGATCGTCAATGGAGTCGTGGCCATACCGATCATGGTCGTCGTGATGCTGATGGTCGGCAACCCGAAGGTCATGGGGAGATTCACTATGTTGCCCGGGATCCTGCGGAATCTTGGCTGGACAGCCACCGTCGTCATGTTCATGGCCACCGCCGGGATGTTCGCCACCTTGAAAAACCAGTAAGAACCCACAGACCACAGGCCCGTGGAGGACCGCCAGGAGGTTCACATGTTCGCAGACATCAATGGCATCCAGATCGCCTACTCGGATGAGGGCGAAGGATTCCCCTTAGCCTTCATCCATGGCTTCCCCCTATCCCGAGGCGCCTGGTCCAAACAGGTCGAGGCGTTCAAGTCGAACTACCGCCTGATTACTCCAGACCTACCCGGTTTTGGAGAGAGTGAATCTTCCCGTGGCCCCGTGACCATGAGCCGCTATGCCAGGGGTATTGACGCGTTGCTCCGGCACCTGGGTACGGGACCAGTCGTTCTCGTGGGACATTCCATGGGCGGCTACATTGCCCTTGAATTCGCACGCGCATTCCCAGACGCGCTCCGCGGCTTGGTTCTCGTGAGTACAAAGTCGGGCGCGGACTCCCCAGAGAATGCCTTGACGCGCCAAACAACCGCAGAGGAAGTGCACCAAAATGGTCCTTCGGCGTTGGTGAATGCCATGGCGGCGAAAATGCTATCCGCCAACAATGGGGATGAAGCCATGGCGGCCTCTGTGCGAGACCTGATGACTTCATCAGGCTCGGAAGGCATAGTTGGCGCCCTGCTTGGCATGGCAGGGCGGTCCGATGCGTCTGCCTGGATCGGCGGTATCCATGTCCCCACCCTGGTGATCGCCGGCTGCGATGACACCGTCATTCCCCCAAGCGAATCGGAATCCCTTGCGAGGTCCATCCCGGGAGCCAAGCTGAAGTTGATCCCCGGGGCTGGCCACCTCCTCGCTTTCGAAAAGCCTGATGCGTTTAATGAAGCCCTGAGGTGCTGGCTGGCCTGGGGTGACGTTTCGAAGCGCAGTGCTCCTTCAATTCCCCCAAATGACTTGCTGAACGCCATCCCTCTGAAGCCTGAGAACGCCACGCTGGAGAGCGATGATTCCAGGCCTGGCGTCGACCCGGCTCGGCAGGGTACCCGCATCACCATTCGATGATGGCTGATGCCCAACTTGACCCACAAAGGACGTGACCCATGCTTGAGCGCAACGCAATGGTAGGAATCTTCAACACCCATGTTGAGGCGGAAACGAGCATCAAGGAACTCCAGCACGCGGGGTTCGATATGAAGAAACTGTCCATCGTGGGCAAGGATTTTCACACCGAAGAGCACATCGTCGGGTACTACAATGCCGGCGATCGCATGAAGGTCTGGGGCAAGCTGGGTGCCTTCTGGGGCGGCTTCTGGGGCCTGCTGTTCGGGTCAGCCCTGTTCGTGATCCCTGGAATCGGCCCCCTCGTCGTGTTCGGCCCCTTGGTGACCTGGATCGTCGGGGCCCTGGAAGGCGCCGTGTTGGCTGGCGGATTGGGCGCCTTCGCAGCGGCGCTCTACAGCATAGGCATCCCACATGACAGCTGCCTGCAGTACGAGACAGCGGTCAAATCCAACAAATTCCTCGTGATCGCGCATGGCACGAGGAACGATGTGGCTACAGCCAAGAACATTCTTGAGACGGCTGGCGCGGCGCATGTCGGCGTCCACCCCGAGGTCTGCCGGGAACTCGTGAGCCAGACCTGAACCGCAGGATCCGTTCCCTGAGTGCGGGGAAGGGGGTTCGCACTTCCTCACGAACCATCCTGAAGGAGAAGTCACCATGAAAGCTCTTACATATCGGGGTCCAGGAATCCACGCGTTAGAAGACAAGCCCGACCCCAGCATCACGACTCCCACCGATGCCATCGTCAGGAGTTCCAATGACTAGGAGGGTCATCGCGGAACTCATGCATTTTTCGGGTCTCGCGCTCTGTGTGCTGTTATTTGCCTGTGCACGCCTACCGGATGTGAACTACCTCAAGGCGCCCATCGATTCGGCCCCGGTCCCCCATGTTGTGGATGGGCATGGCACCATGAGCGAAAAGGACGCTTCGTCCGTGCTCGCCAGGCGTCTCGGCCATTCCAAAGTCGATGTCAAGATCCTGGCCGGCCTCGAAGAAGCCGCCACGGGGCGACCCCTCATCGCAGGGAACAAAGTCACGCTCCTGTTCGATGGCCCAAAAATCATTGCAGCGATGATGGCGGCTGTGTCGGTGGCCAAAGACAGCATCAACCTTGAAACCTACCTTTTCGATCAGGATCCACTGGGCATGAAGTTCGCTGAAGAACTCATCGCCAAACAGAAGGATGGAGTCCAAGTCAACATCAT
>CAIXHJ010000158.1 GCA_903919165.1 uncultured Holophagaceae bacterium | reverse complement strand
TAGTCCGGTGGGGAAAATGTCCACTCGAATTGCTCAATGGTGCTCAAGGGATGCCTTGATGGAAACTCCCGATCAGCTGCACCCCGTCGTGGCGCCGCAGGTCTGGCACTTCATGCAGGCGCCGTTGCGGACGAGGGTGAGGTGGCCGCACTCGGGGCAGGGGTCGCCGGTGTAGCCCTTTTGGCGGGCCGCCTGGGTGGCGGAGACAGTGGCCTTGGCGCTGGAAACACTCACCAGGACCGGCACCGGAGCGGGGGCTGAGTCCACGGGGACGCCCGTGGTGGGAGACTCCGGGAAGGGCAGGGGCGTGCCCGTGGGCAGGCTCGGAAGGTTGCTCTGCAGGCCGGGGGCCTGGCTGTTCGGACGCAGGCCGGTGGCGGCGCTCATGAGCTGTTCCGGCTCCACGTGGGCCAGATCGTAGCGGCCCAGGTAGCTGATGGCCAGCTCGCGGAACACGAAGTCGATGAGGCTGGTGCTGAGCTTGATGGTGTCGCTGCCCGCCACCATGCCGCCGGGCTCGAAGCGGGTGAACAGGAAGGCGTCGCAGAACTCTTCCAGGGGCACGCCGTGCTGGAGGCCCATGCTCACGGCGATGGCGAAGCAGTTGAGCACGGCGCGGAAGGCGGCGCCCTCCTTGTGGATGTCGAGGAAGATCTCGCCGAGGCTGCCGTCCTCGTACTCGCCGGTGCGGAGGTAGAGCTTGGTGCCGCCGATGGTGGCGGACTGGGTGTAGCCGCCGCGGCGGTTGGGCAGGCGGCGGCGGTAGGTGCGCACCAGCTGCTGCGTCATCGCCTGGGCGACCACGGGGGGGCCTTCTCCATGACGGTGGCCTGGTCGTCCATGAGCGTGTCGGCGCCGTCCAGCAGGTCGAGGTTGGTGGCCATGGCCTGGCTCATCTTCGAGCCATCGCGGTAGAGGGCCACGGCCTTGAGCATGAGCTGCCAGCTGGCCTCGTAGATGCCGCCGATTTCATGCACGGTGGCTTCAGCTGGCAGGTTGATGGTCTTGCTGATGGCGCCGCTGAGGAAGGGCTGGGCCGCGCCCATCATGTGCAGGTGGCCCATGGGGGCGATGTAGCGGCGGCCCGTGCGGCCACAGCGGTTGGCGCAATCGAAGATGGGCAGGTGCTCATCCTTGAGGTGGGGCGCGCCTTCCACGGTCATGGTGCCGCTGAGGGCCAGCATGAAGGCGTCCACCTGCTCGGGGCTGAAGGCGTTCCCCAGGCGCTCCACATCGATGGCGTAGGCGGGGTCGAAAGCGGTGGGGAGCTTCTGCTCCACGAGGGCGATCTCCTCTTCGGCCCAGCCGTTGCCCTTGAGCATGGAGCGGGTGATGCCCGGGGTCTCGTCGGTGATCTGGAGCCAGCCCACCACGTGGCGCTCGATCTCCTTGATCTGTGTCGGTGCGTAGCCCAGGCGGGCCAAGGCTTCGGGGATGGCGCGGTTCACCAGCTTGAAGTAGCCGCCGCCCGCGAGCTTCTTGAACTTCACCAGGGCGAAGTCGGGCTCGACGCCGGTGGTGTCGCAGTCCATGAGGAGGCCGATGGTGCCCGTGGGCGCCAGCACGCTCACCTGGGCGTTGCGGAAACCCCACTGTTCGCCCGAGGTGAGGGCCGTGTCCCAGCTTTCCCGGGCGGCCTCGACGATGCGCTTGGGCACGCCGGCGCCATGGAACCCCTGGGGCCGGATGGAGAGCT
>CAIXHJ010000157.1 GCA_903919165.1 uncultured Holophagaceae bacterium | reverse complement strand
TGCATCTGTTCCGTCCCACCCTCGCCCTCTGCGCGGCCCTCCTGCTGGGGGCCCAGGATCCGGCTCCCCTGACACTGCCCGTGGCTCCGGCGGAGGGCGCCTCTCTGCGTGCCGCCCTCAAGGGCCGGGCCACGACCAGGACCCTGGTCGGCCCCGCGCCGAGCCTCGCCGAATCCAGCCAGCTCCTGTGGGCGGCCCAGGGCGAGAACCGCCCCGGCAAGCGCGTCGTCCCGTCGGCCCACGCCAAGTACCCACTCGAACTCTACTTGATCACGTCCGGCTCCGCCGATCTGGCTCCGGGGGTCTACCACTACCTCCCGGTGGGCCACAGACTAGCCCGGGTGGCCGACGGCACTCCCGCGACACTCCTGGGTGGCGTCAAGGGCATGCAACCCTGGATCAAGGAAGCCCCGGCGGTCTTCGTGATGGCCGGGGATTCCAGCCGCATCGGGGAGGGAGCCTCTGCCCTCAACCTGACCTACTACGAAGGGGGCGCCGCGGCCCAGGGCCTGCTCCTGCAGGCTTCGGCCCTTGGCCTCGGGGCTGGAACCGCCGTGGGGGTGGACCTGGAAGCCGTGGCCCGGACCTTGAAGCTCCTCAAGGGAACCCAGGCCATGGCCCTGCTTCCTGTGGGCCATGTGAAACCCTAGTGGGCCAGGGCGAGATACCGGGTGGAAGGTGATAGGTAATCGCAGTCTGTTACCGGGAGTTTTCTCATGGACCAGGACACCGAGAGTGGATTTGAATCGCTCGACCCACAAGATTGGCCTGCCATGCGTGCTTTGGCACATCGCATGGTCGATGACGCGCTGACCTACATTGAAACAGTTCGGGATAGGCCGGTCTGGCAGAGTGTTCCGCCCGAAATTGCAGCCTCTTTCGAGGGTCCGGCGCCCCGGGCACCTGAGGGCGCCCTGGCCGCCTACGAGGCGTTCGCTGCCCATGTCCTGCCTTACCCCATGGGCAATCTTCATCCTCGATTCTGGGCGTGGTACATGGGCAACGGCACGGTCGGGGGGGCGCTCGCAGAGTTTCTTGCCGCGGTGATGAACCCCAACCTTGGTGGGGGCAGCCATGCGGCCAATCTGGTCGAGGCGCAGGTGATCACCTGGCTCAAGGACATGCTTGGGTTTCCCGCCTCGGCAAGCGGCCTGCTTGTCAGCGGGGGTTCCATGGCAAACCTGGTCGGATTGACGGTGGCCAGAAATGTCGGCGCCGGGGCCGATGTACGCCACCAGGGTGTGGCCGCGGCGCCCCGGCCGATGACTGTCTATGGCTCCGTCGAAGTCCACAGTTGCAATCAGAAGGCCCTGGAGCTGTTGGGGCTCGGCAGCCAGGCGCTGCGCCGCGTGCCGGTCCAGGACGACTACACCATCGATCTCGCCGCGCTGCAGCGAATGATCGACGCCGACCGCGCAGCAGGGTTGCAACCGATCTGCGTGATCGGAACGGCCGGCACCGTGAACACCGGTGCCATCGATGACCTGAATGCACTGGCGGATCTCTGCACCCGAGAAGGCCTGTGGTTCCATGTGGATGGAGCGATCGGCGCGGTAGCGGTGCTGGCTGACAATGTCCGGCACCAACTGCGCGGCATCGAACGTGCCGATTCGGTGGCACTGGACCTGCACAAGTGGATGCACATCCCCTTTGAGGCCGGCTGCGTGCTGGTCCGTGACGAGCCTGCGCACCGCAACAGCTTCTCGTTGACGCCCGAGTACCTGGAGCACGGCACCCGCGGTCTGGCGGGCGGCAACCTGTGGTTCAGCGACTATGGGGTGCAGCTGTCGCGCCAGTTCCGCGCACTGAAGGTCTGGATGTCCATCAAGGAGCACGGGCTGGACCGCTTCGGCCGGATGATCGCGCGCAACGTCGAACAGGCCCACTACCTGGGTGGTTTGATCGTCGCGCAGCCACAGCTTGAACTGACCGCCCCCATAGGCCTGGACATCGTATGCTTCCGCTACAACCCGGGCGGCCTGGACGATGCAGCGCTCGATGCCATCAATCGCGAACTGCTGCTGCAACTGCAGGAACAGGGCATCGCGGCGCCGTCGTACACCACGATCAGGAACAAGTATTGTCTGCGCGTCGCGATCGCCAACCACCGCAGCCAACGCAGTGACTTCGACGCGTTGATCGAGGCCGTGCTGCGCATCGGTGCGCTGCTGTCGGGGAGCACGTCAGTAGCTTCATGAAGACCGCTGCGCCCACAGGTAGAGCAGCAGCCCAACGAGGGTGAGGGCGAGCCCACTCCAGCCCAGGGTAGATGGCAGCGCACCGCCCAGCAGCCAGACTTCTCCAGCCAGGGAGAACACCACCTCCAGCGCCTGGGTGCAATCCGCCGCCGCCAGCTGCGCAGGCGAGACGGCGAGGTGGCGGGCGTAGAGGAACAGGCTGGTGGCGACGACACCGGAAAACAGGGCGACGAGGGCGGTGTTCAGGATCTGGCCGCCAGTCGGCGGTGGCGGCAGGATGAAGGCCGCCAGGGCCAGCCACAAGGGCAGGGATCCCAGAGACAGCAGCAGAACGCGCGCGAAGGGGTCGTCCAGCGCCGGGTCGGTGATGCGGGGCATGCGGCGGTGGGTTCCAGCGCGGGCCTCCCACAGCATCTGGTTGCCGAGGGGATAGGCGAAGGCGGCGATCAGCACCGGCAGAGCCGCCAGCAGCACCGCACTGAGCGAGGACTGGCGGGCATGTTCCAGGTTGACCAGGACGACGCCGCAGAAGACCACCGCCGTCAGGACCAGGGCGCGCATCGGCACCCGGTGGCCGAACAGGCGCAGCACCAGGGGCGTGCACAGGATGGTGGTCTGCCAGGTGGTGGCAATCATCCAGCCGGGCGCGAAGGCGCTGGAAAAACTCAGCAACGCGTAGAACACGCCGAAGCCGATGCTGCCGGTGAGGCTCCAGAACAGCCAGTGCCCTGCGAACAGACGAAAGACGCCACCCAAGGCGCGGCCGCGGCCGAGCAGGATGTAACCGCCGCACAAGAAGCCGATCATCCAGGCGTAGCGCAGGGCAGCCGTCCAGAACCAGTGTCCGCCCCCCAGGCTCATCGCGCGGTTGAGGAC
>CAIXHJ010000156.1 GCA_903919165.1 uncultured Holophagaceae bacterium | reverse complement strand
TCGAATTGGTGTAGTAGTTGTTGTAGTATGGGTTAAGAAACGTTGACGAAGCTGGCGAATAGCTGTGGGTCACGTTGTAAGTCCCCTTCCACAATTGTTTCCCGTCCTTGTTCATCACGCTTGTAACGATCGTGGAGTTGGCAAATTGGTTGCTGTCGAAGAGACTCGCCGTTCCGCCAGGAGGAATCGTCGTGGTGCCTTTATCTTGGTTGTTGACCAGAACTTTAACCTTGTTCCTCGAATTGACGGAGAAGGCACTTCATCTTGATTTAACTTGCCGCCGGGCCGGACCGATCCGCTTGTTTCAAGATGTCGGATCAAAGGCATTTATCTTGTGGAACAAAAAATGCGTCAGAGACTTCGAAGTTGCGGTTTCGAGACGCTCAATGAATTTGAACTTCCATGCGACCGGGTTCGCCTCCGGATTCCGGCGGGACGCACCTATTTTACCAAAGGAACCAACGATGAAAGTACTTGTCCTCTTCTACTCGGTCAACGGTCACGTTTATCGCCTTGCGCAGGCCATCGCTGATGGTGCCCGTGACGTCGCAGGTGCTGATGTGGTGATCAAACGCGTTCCAGAAACTACCCCTTTCGCGGCGACGGAGGCACAGAAGGCATTCGCAGATGTGCCTGTCGCCCTCATCGAGGATCTGGCGGCACCAGATGCCATCATCTTCGGCACACCGACCCGGTTCGGGAATATGGCGGGCCAGATGCAACAATTCCTCGACGCTACGGGCGGACTCTGGGCCCAGGGAACGCTCATCGGCAAGATCGGGAGCGTCTTCACGAGTTCCGCAACCCAGCACGGAGGACAGGAATCCACCATCCTGAGCTTTCATACGACACTGCTCCATCACGGCATGGTCATCGTGGGACTTCCCTATACATTCCAAGGGCAGACACGTCTGGACGAAGTCACGGGCGGATCGCCCTATGGGGCCTCGACGATTGCCGGTTCCAAAGGCGAGCGCATGCCGAGCGATAACGAGCTCGCGGGCGCGCGTTTCCAAGGCCGGCACGTAGCACGAATCGCGAAAAAGCTCTCGGCGTAAACGAGTCACCTCAGAACTGGCCAGGATGACACGCTGTGGGGTTCATCGCCGGATGGATCTTGCCACAGGCCTACCTCGCTGGTTTTTCAAGCATTCTCTTGTTCGAAGGGTTCAAGGTGTTGCGCCTTCAGAAAGCAACTCCTGGTGGGTGAAAGAACGGGTCGTCCTGATCCATCGAACTGATGGAGAAGGTACTTCGTGCTGATGGAATGTGTCCGATCTGTGGGTCAAGTTGTGTTCATCAACTAGGCATAAATTCAGCAACTTACAACTTGGCATGGAATGCGCTCAATGACACTGTCGAACCGGTCTTCCGACCGCCTCGACCATAGCGGAGGCACATTCAATGAAAACATTTGGGCTCATCAACCTGGGGATTTTCCCCCTTCTTCTCGAAGCCATGACCCCTGCCTATGCACAGCACGATCAGCGGGAGCAGGAGTCACGGCGCCCCAATCAGGAACAGCAGGCCAAGCCTGAACGGCAGCAGGCACCGCCGAATCCCGGAAAGCAGCCACAACAGGTGAAACCCGCGGGCCAGGAAGCGCCACGGCGGTCTAAAGAGCCCGCGCCCAATCGACGTCCTCAACCGGCCAGTTCCGCTCGTCCAGAAGAACCGCAGCGGGCCCGAGGTCAGCAGGAACGGCAGCAGCAGAACGTCAAGGCCCAGCAGGAGCAGAAACAAAGGCCGCCGCAAGTCAAGGGCCAGCAGGATCAGAAACAGAAACAGGAACAGCCACGCCAACAGCAGGCCAAGCAACCAGTACAGCAAGTGCAACGCGAGTACGAAAACCAGCACCGGGGCGCCTGGCTCGATCGCCGCGCGAATAACTGGCAGGCTGAGCACCGCAGCTGGCAGCAACGAGGCGGCTACACTGGTTACCGCATTCCAGATGCTCGCTACCGCGGATTCTTTGGTCCGAGCCATTCGTTCCGGATGTTCAGCTTCCCCCTGCTGGTGGTCGGGGGGTTCCCCCGCTTCCAGTACGGCGGCTTGTGGTTCAGCGTGATCGACCCCTGGCCTGAATACTGGTCCAACAACTGGTATGACAGCGACGATCTGTATGTCGAGTTTTATGGGGGTGGCTACTACCTGCGCAACCGCATGCATCCTCGCGACCGTATGGCGCTCACTGTGTTCATCAATTAGACATTATCGAAACCACCACATCATCCGCCAAGGAGCAGTGACATGACAGTCATCGTTGAGAAAACCGATACGGACTTAAAGATGGATGTGCTTGCCGAGCTGAAATTCGAACCATCTGTGAAGATCACGGACATTGGTGTCCTGGTGAAGGATGGCGTGGTGACGCTCAATGGCCATGCATCCAACCATGGCGAAAAACTGAATGCCGTGCGCGCGACCAAGCGGGTGGCTGGCGTATTGGCCATTGCTGATGAGATCGAAATCAACCTGCCTGATTTCGGCAAGTATACGGACAGCGAAATTGCCACCTCGGCAGCCAATCGAATCAGCTGGTCAACAGAGATCCCCGCTGGAGCCGTTGAAGTGTTGGTTCGTGGCGGCCAGATTACGCTCGAGGGCGTGGTGGAGTGGGGGTACCAGAAACATGCCGCTGAAAGTGCGGTCCAGAACCTAGTGGGCGTCAAGGGCATCTGCAACCTGATCTCGATCAATCCGACAATGACAGCAGCCGAAATCGGTACGGACATCAGATCGGCTATCAAGCGGAATGCCATGTTGGACGACAGGGAAATCCATGTGGAGACTTCTGGAAGCACTGTGGTGCTCAGCGGCAAAGTTCACAACCACGCGGAGTTGGACGAGGCTGTAAGAGTGGCCTGGGCCGCCCCAGGGGTCCATACGGTGGACAATCGGCTCAAGGTGGATTGGTTCTGGGGGTTGGCAGATTGACGTCTCATGCATCCGCCGAACATCTGGAGGCTGTGATCTCACCCTTCATTGTCAGCGACAAGGCTACCTGGGATGCCTGGGTTCTCCCTGAAGACGGGGCGATCCGCATGGAAGGCGTCCATTCGGTGGTCATCAACGGCAAGACAACGGATCGGCAAATCAATGACAGGGCCCGCGACCATACCTACAACTAAAATATGCGCGGTCGGATCAGATGGCTATCTACGAACAGTTCACAAACACCCGGGCGATCCCGCCCCTAAGCCCCAAGACAAAGCCTTCAGGAATCAGTACGAAGCAGTGATCAAGGAATTCACAGGATAGAGGCACCGGACATGGATACGATCGGCGATACTCCCGAGAGCCATTCTCCAACACCGGAGCAAGATGGGGTCTTGCCGGCAAAGAAAGGGTTCTATCCATTTCTTCAAGGCATGATGAAGCATCGCGGTATGTGGGTGATTGCCGCCCTCGTCATCATCTGTGCAGGTGCGTTCGGTTATCACTGGGCTTTCGGCAAACCAAAGGTCATCTATACCACCGTCACGGTTGAACGCGGGGATGTTGAAAGCACCGTGGTGGCGGCAGGCATCGTGCAGCCATTCAAGTACGTCGACGTCGGAGCGCAGACCTCGGGAATGCTCAAAACGCTCAAGGTCATCCGGGGCGACCAGGTGGTCGCGGACCAGCTGCTGGCGGAGATCGACCCGATCCTGGCCAACACGGCGCTCTCGTCGGCCAACGCCGCCTTGGGGAACATGACCTCGCAACGGGCCGTGAAGCAGGCGCAACTCGTGCTCACCCGGGCCGAATGGGTACGCTACGACAAGCTGTATACAGAACAACTGATATCAACCAACGACCGGGACATCAGCCGCGCCAATTTTGATGCTGCCTCTGCCGATGCAGC